>NZ_QUJI01000017.1:44914-83097 GCF_003480545.1 Clostridium sp. AM29-11AC | reverse complement strand
TACCGTCTGGATTGGTTTTCCTTTCTTTTTTGTTCCCTTTAATTAGCCATGAACTGCTTAATGCCCTGTGATTTTGCCGCAGGGTTGTCCGACCCGTAACCTTCCAGAAGGTTGATGACACCCCACACCGCCAGACCGGCGCCAAGAGCCATGACCAGAATTTTAAGAATGTCGATTGCCTGATTGAAAAATTCCATATACGTTCCTCCATTTTGTTTGTTTGATGGTTTTGGGTACAAAAAAAGCCGCCCACATCGGCGGCGCTTCGGGTCATCATGGCCCGAAGTTACACGAACTCGTCGCTGTCCAGATCATCGAAGTTCAACAGGTCAGCTTCTTCGTCCGTGTCGGAGCCGTCCACTTCGTACACCGTGTATTCGTCCTCCGGCTTTAGTCTCAATGGCCGGTGGCGGAACAGGCTTTCCAAGCGGAAGGCGTTTTTCTTTTTATCAAATTCGGCTGTGTACTTGTAATTCGGGTGCTTTTTCAAGTCATACTTCGGGGACAGGAAGGGCGGGAGCCCCCGAAGCTGCAAGATACATTTATCCCCGGGCATGGTGGTGATCTCGCTGGTAGTCATCAGCTCCCGGCCAAGCCGCTGCATATTCTGGCTGTAACTTTCAGACTGCCCCCGGCTCCGGCCTTCGGTCTGCATGGAGATGGTGGCCTTGCCCAGCCAGTTTTCCGAAATATCCTTTAGGGTGGAAGCCTCCCGGCCTCCGAGGAACACGATACTGTCCATGTTGCCCATGATGGTTTCAGAATGGTCCTTGTACAATGCCTTGCACTGGCTCATAGCCTGATAAAAGAGTGTCAGGCTGATCTCACGGGAACGGATGACAGCCACAATTTTCTCCAGCCCCGGCACCTGCCCGGTGTTGGCAGCCTCGTCCCACAGCACCCGCACATGGTAGGGCAGACGCCCGCCATAGGTATTGTCAGCCCGTTCACACAGAAGGTTGAACATCTGCGAAAAAGCGAGGGCAACCAAAAAGTTGTAGGTGGTGTCCGTGTCGCTGATAAGGAAGAACAGCGCTGATTTTTCATCCCCCAGCTTATCAAGCTCCAGTTCGTCATAGGACATGATCTCCCGAAGCTGGGGAATGTCAAAGGGGGCAAGTCTGGCTCCGCAGCTAATCAGTATGCTTTTAGCTGTCTTGCCGCTGGCCAGCTTGTATTTCTTATACTGTCTCACAGCGAAGTGCTGGGGACTGCGGCGTTCCAGCCCATCGAACATATAGTCAACCGCATTTTTGAAGGTTTCGTCATCTTCCCGGACTTCCATGCTGTTTATCATTTCCACCAGCGTATTCATGTTGCGTTCTTCCTCCGGCCCCTCAAAGACGATATAGGCCACAAGGGCGCAGTACAAAAGGGTTTCGGCTTTTGTCCAGAACTCGTCGCCCTCCTTGCCATCGCCTTTGGTATTGGCAATCAGGGCGGTAACGAATTTCAAAACATCGCTTTCCGTCTTGATATAGGCCAGCGGATTGTAGTGCATGGATTTGGAGAAGTCGATACTGTTGAACACCCGCACCCTGTATTTTTCCCTTTGCAGGAACCGCCCGCACTGGTCGAGGGTGCCGCCCTTCGGGTCTACCACCACATACGAGGAATGGGCTTGAAGGAGCTGCGGGGTCAGCCAGAACCTTGTCTTTCCCGAGCCGGACGAGCCGATGACACAGGCGTTTAGGTTCCGGGCATTGGCAGGTACCTTCGGACGGGTGTTCATGGTAAGGAACTCCGTCCCGGTTAAAATGACATTGTTCTGAAATTTAGGGTCTACAAACGGCTTTATATCCTCCTTTGTTCCAAAGCGGGCGGTGCCGTACTCCGCATCCCGCCGGAATTTTTTTGCCTTCCTGATCTTTGACTGTATCAGCAGATACATCCCAGCCGCACCGGCAAGGCCCACCAGCAGGTCAATACCGCCCAGCCCCGGCCAGTAGGTTTCAAAGGCTTTCGGGAAGGTGTCGAGCATCCCCATGAGCTTTGTCCCGAAGTCTGTGCCGGGTGCAGTCCGGTAGGCCGTCCCGATTTTGGAAAAAAACCAGAACACAAAGAGGTACGGCAGGTTGGGGAGCACATATTTTCTGATCTTGTCACTCAACGTCCGTCCTTCACCGCCTCTCTGGTCCGCTGCTTCTCCTTTGCCTGCGTCCTGATCTGCTCCGTGAATTTCCGAAGCTGGCCGAGGATAGAAGGCTTGTCCTGCTCTTTGTCCAGCACCTTTGCACTGTACTTCTGGAAGGCCGCCGTGATAGCGTCCGCCTGATTGGCTTTGAAAAACAGCAGGTAATGGCCGGGGCTCACTTTATGGAAAGCGTAGTCCACATGGAACTCCTTCGCGATCCGGTCAAAATCCTTCGGGGCTCCCACATAGGGCATGGCGCTTTTGCCGCCATAGTGGTTCATCAGCTTTTTCACACTCTGGCGTCCCTGTGGGGTCAGCGCCTTCCGGTGGTGCTTTTGCAGCGTCCGCACCACCTTCCCAAGAGCGGCAGCCAGCACTTTTCCCGTGAGCTTCGTTGTCCTGATCGAAAGGGCAACCGTTTTTTGGTTTACTTCTTCCTGCATAAAACCTCCTTTCCGTCGGGGTTCCCGCTATCCGGGAGGCCCCCGTACAATCTCGGCGAACAGAAAGCCTCGGGCCAATGTGGCCCGAGGCTTACCGCTCGGCATCCCTGCCGGACGGAGCTTTCTTTTCCGGCTCCGTCTGGACTTTTTCGCCCTGTTCCCGCATGGTCTGCAAGATAGAGGGCTTCTTTTGAAGCTGGGAGGGCTTTTCGCCGGACAGCGGCTTGATACATTCCAGCCGGTCAGCCGCCCGGATGGCGTTGTCCGTGAGCTGCCTCTGCCATGCACCCACGCTGGGAGCCCAACGAAAGCCGCTGCTTTTCAGCTCGGCCCGGGTGTCCGCGTCAGGCTTTCCGTCAAAGAACACCTGCAAGCGGTTGTCCTCCCGGTTCATTTCCACACGACCCCCATCGAACTCCCAGCCGGAAAATTCCTGCTGTGCCTGTTTGGAAAGCTGTTCGATACGGGCCTTTACCCGGCGGATCTCCGCGTTGTTGTTGGTAAGCTGGTAGCTTTCAAAGGGCCTCGGGTCGCTCCGCCAGCTTGACGCCATGCTTGCTTTCAGCTTTTCGATCTGGTCCGGCGACAGCAGCGCACAGCCATCCAGTTTGCCATGCTTGCGGTAATAGGCGTTGACCTCCTTCATAATGAGCTGGGAGCGTTCCAGCCCGTCCAGCTTCTTCTGGAGCTTTTCAATCGCTGCCGGGTCATCGGCGCTGATCCCGCCCATGCCGGTACTGCGTATCTTATCCAGCAGCCCTTGAATATACTGCCATTCCTCCATGTTGCTGTCCCGGGCCCGGTTCTGTTTTTCCTTCTTCCCCACCGGGAAATTGGCAGGTCCGGCGATCATCACAGAGGGAACCCTTGCGTCAATGGCAAAGCCCTGGTTCATGTTTTCAGCCAGCTTTCGGGCATAGGTGTCTAACAAATGGTCGATCTTCTCATGGTACATGGGGGCCACCCGGGATTTCTGCTTTTCCGCTATGGCGGCGGCCTTGTCCACCATTGCCCGGTATTCCGCCGTTGCGCTCCCTTCCTTGTAGTCGGAAAAGCTGTTCATTTCCTTTGCCCGGCGGGCGGCTCCTTCATTGATAGGGTAATAGTTGATGGTATGCACCTCCTTCATGCTTCGGGCCATGCTGGCCCGAAGTCCTACCGTTCTTCATGGGAAGGCCCCGCCTTGTCCTTTTTCGGAGCGGGCGGGGCTTCTTGAAACCGTTTGAGTGCAACGAGAATGGAGTGGACAGGTTCGGCCTTTTCAGGATAGGCAAATATCCGGTGTTCCGGCGGAATGTCCTGCGGCCCGTGGTAATACTCCTTGAAGCCCTCCGGGACTGCCGACACATATCCACCGGGAGCGAATACGCCGCCCTCGTTGATACGCACATCCCGCCCGTATGCTTCATAATCGAAGTAGTTCTGAATGTGCTCCGGTATGTCGATGGTCCCAAGCTCGTCGGCGTAAAGGCGGCCCAGCCCTTCATCATCGGAAATATCCGGGTAAAAGCGGTAAAGGTCAAGGTTCTGCGTCAGGTTTATCAAATCCTTCACGCTCCTTGTGTGGTTTCCCAAGACAAGAGCGGCTTCAAAGGTTTCCAGTCCGCCCTTATCCCGTACTTCCAGCAGGGCGTGGCCCAGCTCGTTCAGCTCGTCGATGTTCTCACATTCGTAGAGATGATCGTAGAGCCCCAGCACATCGCTGTCAAAGCTGGTAAAGAACACTTCGCTGTACCGTTTCCCGTCTATCCCGATTTTGGCAAGGGCGGCCTGCAACTCCTGTGTCGTCGTGGGGAAATGTACCGTTGTCCCTACCTCAATCCCCATCAAGGGGTACAGGGCGGTGTTGGTTATATAGGCTTCAAACATGGGCTCATTCCTCCTTTCCGGCCCGGTCAGCCAGCACCTCATAGATCCCGGCCATAATGTAATCGGCGCAAGGGAGGGCAATCGCGTTCCCCAGCGCCTTGTAGCGTTGCAGAGGCCGGATCTCCACGCCGTCCGCCCCGTACTTTGTCCAGCCCTCTGGCAGCCCCATCAGCCGTTCGCTTTCCGTTTCCGTCAGAAAACGGATACAGCCGCCCTCCGGGTCGCCCTCATACCAGAAGGCGAAGGGCGTCACGTCACTGGCTAAAAGAGTGGGAAAAGGGTCAGTTGGTAATCCGAAGCTGTTTCGGAAGGCCGTTTCTTCCTGCCTTTTTGCCGCTCCCCGCATACGGAAGCACTGAAAGGGGTGGATGACTGGTATCTGCCGCCCTGTTTCAAAAGAAGCTGTTCGATCTCCTTCGGCGGCGGCCCGCCCGCCCTCTCCGCAAGGCGGAGGAAGTGGGAGCATTGGACGGGGCTTAAATAGTATGTCTGCGGCACGTCTGCCTCCAAAATCCGCCACGACGAAAATCCGCTGCCTTCGTGCCAGCCTTCGGGTGCCTGCCCAATACTGGGCGTCCATGAGCCGCCAGCACACATCAGGCGTTCCCCCTCGCACCATTCCGGCATTTCCCCATCTTCCCGAAGGAGGCATTGGAACTTCGGTGTCCGAGAAGGCGGATAGGACGGCTCTAAAGTCCATCCGGTCATTTGTAGAAAACGCTCCCATGACGTTTTCCCAAACAGCGATAGCTGGATATAGGTTATCAGTAGCATCCCTCATTTCCTGTATGATACGAAACGCCTGATAGAACAGGCTTGATTTTGCCCCGGCAAGGCCGGAGCGGTTGCCGATCAGAGAAAGGTTCTGACAGGGGGAACCGAAGGTTATCACATGGACCGGCGGGATTTTCCCGCCGTCCACCTTCGTAATATCTCCCAAATGCGCCATATCGGGAAAGTGCCTTTTGGTTATGGAGATGGGCGCTTTTTCAATCTCGCTGGCCCAGACCGGACGGATACCGCACCGGGAAGCAGCCAGAGGGAACACGCCGATCCCGTCGAAAAGGCTCCCCAGCTTAATGTCCGGCATGGCCCGGGGTGCCGTGTCCCTTCACGGCAAGCACCCCTTCCAGCGTTGTCGCCGCAATGCCCAGCCGTCCGGCAACCGCAATATCGTTTTTCACATCCTCGTCCACAACGCTGCCGCAGACGATCAGGGTATGAGAACGCCGCAGCATATCCCGGCGCATATCAATCCCGGCCTTATGTTCCTCGGGAACGCTGTCATTCAAAAACAGCGGCAGGTACAAGAGCGGGCAGATCGGGGAAAAGCCCGCCTCATAAGCAAGGCGGCAGTAGTGAGCCGCCAGCTCCATATCAACATCCGGCTCGCCGCTCCATGCGGCGGTCAGGTACGCTAAAGGTCGTTTCATTGGTTGAGCCTCCATTTCTGTTTTGGTTTAGGGAAAAGCAAGAGTTCGCCCAATCCCTCCGCCCCTTCCCCCGGGAAGGGGAACGGCTCTGGAGAATTTATATCCCCGTCGCTTGACCGGGAAAAAGCATAACCGGGAGAAATCCGTCAAGGGTGCCTCTGGCACCGCCTGCGGCGGCGCTGCCCTTGACTGATTTTCCCGGCTATGCTACGGAATAACTGGCGACGGGGAATCATTTATATCTCCAGAGCTTCGGGGCGCGGGGCAGAGCCCCGCAATCCTCGGGCCATGCTGACCCGAAGTTTTAGCTTACTTTTCCTGTTCGGTTTTCTTCTCCGGTTTTTCGTGTTCCTTCTGCTGACCCTTCCAGTCGTCCAGCAGCTTGATGATCTGGTCCTTCATTTCCCTCGGCGTAGTTTCCTTGCCGAAATACTTGCTCAGTTCCGCACCTGTCAAAATCACTTTGTCTACCTCCTTTTTGTCCTCCATCATAATGCCGTCGATCACATCCCCGTTGAGCAGCTTCTTTTCGTCCAGTTCCCGCATACGCTTTGCCTGCGCCTGTGAAGGCGAGGACTGCTGGCTGTCAATGGCAACGGCGATATAGTTCTGGTTCTTCTTGCCGATATAGGAAAGCTCCACCGCCGTAGTAAAGCCCAGTTTTTTTTCATCCATCAGCTTCATCAAGTCGGGAACCAGCTCATTGAGCCGGATATACCGCTGCACCTGTTTGACCGCCATCTTATTACGCTCGGCCACAATTTCGTTGGAGCGTTTTCCTGCGTCCTTCGGGTCAATCTGGCCCGAAGTGCGGGAGCCCTGGTGCTTGATAGCCTCAAGCTGCATTTTCAAGGCTTTGGCCCGCTCACTGGGGAGGATTTCTTCACGCTGGTTGAGATTATCCTCGACCATCTGCGTGATGGCTTCATCGTCTGTCAGGTTTCGGACGATACAGGGCATATCCGCATATCCGGCAAGCTCGCTGGCTTTCTGGCGGCGGTGGCCGGACACGATCTCATAGCCGCCATCCTCACGGGGACGGACGATAGCGGGCTGGGTCACGCCCTTGTCCTTAACGCTGGACACCATAGCCCGCATTTCTTCATCGTCCCGGACTTCAAAGGGATGGTTCTTGAAGGCGTGGAGTTCGTTCAGCTTGATATAGACGATCTGCTCCTTGCCCCGGCGTGGAGCATCCTTCGGTTTTTCGGGTTCCTTCGGAGCGGGAGCGGCCTGTACCGTTGGAGCCGTTTTTTTCTCCGGTTCCTTTTTGACCGCCTTTTCCGTTTTCTGTGCGGGAGCTTTGGATTTCGAGGCTGCGTCCTTGTCCTTATCTGCTTTCGGGGGACGGCCCCGGCGCTTCGGCTGTTCCGGCTCTTTGGGTTTTTCCTCTGCTTTTTTCGGAGCCTCCGGCTGCTTTTCCGGTTTCTCCGCTTTTGCCGGGTCAGGCTTTTCCACGCCGGGAGCTGCCGCTCGTTCCTCGGCTTTCTTTTCCTTCATAATTTCAGCGAAGTTATAGACAGAAACCTGTGGGGTCTTTACCTCTGGTTCCGTCTTTTTTTCCGGCTCCGGGGAAACGGAAACCTTCTCCGACTCTTTTGGGGGATTAGGCGGTGTTTCCTTGCCCGGCCCGCTATCCGTTACCGGCTGTTCCGGCGTTTTTGTGGTTTTATCATCTGCCATAAGCATTTACCTCCTGTTTTTTGGCATGAAAAAAGGGGCTCAACTTTTCAGTCAAGCCCCCGTGGGAAGTTCCTCCTTTCTCCGCCATGATACAAAAATACCGCCCGTAGTCTCGTTTGGGCGGTACTTTGTGTAAGATTGGCAGTCCATTATTAAGTTTTTTATTATGTTCCCTTTGTACACCGTTGCAATCAATAATGTATTCCTTTGGTACTTTTGAAAACACTTCTTTTGATGGCTTACCAAAATCCATCTTATCATTTGGAACATTTATAACATTGAAATGACTTGCTAGATCAGGGTCAACTTTATAATCATCATTGATGACTATTGTTTTATCTTCCTTATATCTTTCTATCCAATCTCTGCTACCGTGAAGTTCGTAAGGTATTGGATGTTTTATATTTCTACAATTATCTTCTAGTACAACACTAAATTCAAAACCTTTTTTAGGAAATAATTGCTCATTTTCTAACATTTTATCCCAAATAAATTGTTTTGTTTCTGAATTTATTTTTTCTTTTACAACTATAATAAAGTCTAAATCAGATTTATTCGGATTAAAACTTCCTAATCTTAATGAGCCGTGAAAATAAACTCCAACATAATTATCTTGTAATATTTCTTTAACCCATTCATTAACTTGTTTCATTAACTCATATATATCCATTTGTACCACCATTTATAAAACTTTCTTTATTTTATCAACTTGTTCTTCTACTTCTTCCGGATAGTTTTTAACCATATCATCAAAATCAGCAATTTCACGTGCCTTTATTAACATTGATACTCTTTTGATTAAATCTTCATCTGTATATTTATAATAACTTAATACCTTATTTATAAAACCTGTTCCTAAATAATAAAGTGCAGCAATATCATAAGCAGGATCACCCATACCAGAGCCTTCAAAATCCACTATTCCAACTAATTCGTTATTATCGTTAAGAATATAATTCTCATACCATAAATCTCCGTGTATAAAATGATAATCATTAAATGTTAATAAATAGTTTTTATATTCATTAAACCAAGATAATATTTTTTCATAATTAGATTCACTTAAATATTCTTTTAATTCAATAACACTTTGTTCAGTTATTTCTAATTCATTTTTTATATATTCATCTTTATCAAAATCAACTCTTATTTCATATAATTCATCCATAAATTCAGCGAGTTTTTTAGCAATATTATCTAAATTAACTATTTCAATATGTTCTTTTCTAAAAGTATGTCCTTTAATCATTTTATAAATTAATGCGCCATTTGGATATTCTTCGCAAGGCTCAATCAATTCAATAATTCTTGGTATTTCCAACGATTTAACATTACTTATTTGATTAATTACGTTCACATATTTTTGATAGTTTTTATATGAATTTTGATTTACTCCATCAAGTAAAATATAATCATCATTTATAATATATGCCTTACTATTAAAGCCTTCATTTATGTATTTTCTACTTATAATATCCATCTTTGCACCTCATTCTTAATAACTAAATAGAGTCATAATAATAAACATTTTCTGGCAATTCTTGATTAGGCAATTTGAATGTTCTAATTTTAACAAACTTACCACCAATAATTGTCTAAAATAGTAAGGCCGTACCGCTTACTATTTTTTCTTTTACTGCTGAAACAGTATCTTTGATTGAATGCGCAGTTGTATCTATAACATTTAATTCATAGATTCCTAAATTGGAAAATTGATTCCACATTGTTTCAACTAATTCAATATTTGTTTCTCTGTCTAACTTTGAGCGTTCGATAGCTCGCTTCATGGTTTCTTCTTTACTTGCCCTTAAAACGATATAGTGTACTTCATAATGCTCTTGAACAATGTTGAGCCACGGCTCTAAAAACCACGGTCCTACAATGCCATCTACAATTACATCATATCCACCACGAGCATATCGCTTCGCAGCTTCTAAAAACGCTTCAATGACAATCAAATTTTGCTCATTTGATTCTGGCAAATGCGGTGGTATTGCCCCTTTACTCAAATAATGATAAAAGTCATCTGTGTGCATATGTACAGACTTTTCCAAATCTGATTCTTTTGCAACAACAGATGCCGTTGTAGTTTTTCCTGTCCCCGGCGCACCTGTGATTACAATAATTCTACCTTGATTCATCTATATTTTACCTCCACAACTTCGGATTTATCTCGCTGATTTAGACGTATTGTACCATATTTTTGTGAATTTTTCAACTTAGCCACTTCGATTATACTCACGACTTAATAACTTCTTAAATACTTCCCGAAAAAGAAAAACTGCCATCCGTTAAGACAGCAGTTCCTTTTCGGCTGGTATGCTATTAAGAATACACAATATCGTTCAATACAATCTCATCTGCACAGGCTCGGATATTGTTCATCAATCCTATCCATTTCATCATATCCTTTCCTTTCAGTTCTTCCGTCACACCCTGCTTTCTTGCCATTTCCTTTATCAGATACTCCGCCATATCACACGCCGAAGTATCAATATCGGCAAGGTGTTCATATAACTTTCCGCTTGTAAGCAGATTGATATACAAGATTTTCCTGTGTTCCCTTAAATATCTTTCCCTCATTCTTCCGTATTTTGTGAGAGTGGGCGGTTCTTCGTTTTCTATCGTCAAGCAGGGATAGTAATAATCTCCGATGAGTTCGTACTGGATACCGGTTCTTTCGTCTGTAATAAATCTTTGCATTTTGATTTCTCCTTTTGCTTCTTATGGTAAAATTCCAAAGATTTTTCGTTGTGATTTTGTTTTTGACATTCTTCGGAACAGAATTTCTGCTGACTGTGTGTAGGCCAGTAGGTACTGCCACACACAGCACAGACACGCTGACGATAATAATGATTTCCTTTTTCTGCTTCTCTGTCGGCTTTCTTTTGGTCTTGCCTTGCCTGATAGCAACAATCCTTTGAACAGAATATCTGTCGGTTGCTTGTAGGTACAAACTCCTTTTGACAATGGGGGCATACCTTTGCTTTTACGATTTCTCCACCGTTTTCAGCGAGTTTTTTCGCCTTTCGCTTCTCTCGGTAAACTTTTTCACGCTCACGCTGTTTTGCCAGTCGTTCCATTTCAATCTGTTCTTCCTGTGCCTTGATTTCAGCAAGTTCTTCTTCTGTGTAGGCAATATCGACCTGCCCCACATAGTTGAAATAAATATCAACCTTTTGTGTCCTTGCTTTTCCCACACCCTCTGCTTCATAAACCACAATCTTGTCAATGAGTTCGGCAAACATCAAATCGGAAATTTCTGTCGGCTCTTTGCACTTGCGTATCAAAGAAATGAAATGCTTAATATCAACCGTATTCGCCTTTTCTTCGGTCAGTTCCTTTTGCATTTCCTCAATTTTCGTTTCCAGTTCAGCCTGCTCATCATCATACTGCTTCATTAGTTGCTTGTACTGTCTTTCGGGCAGTAATCCCGAAACAAGATTTTCATACAACCCACGAATAAGTTTTGACAGTTCATCGTATCGCTTCTGAAAACGCTGCAACTCCGATTTATTGTGCTTTGGCTTTTCTGTCTGCTTTTCGTTCCACAATACTTGAAGTTCCTTTGCAAAGGCTTCTTCGTCATTCAGAACAAATCTTGATAATCGTTTTACAGTCGATAATATCAAGGCTTCAACATTATCAGCACTAATCGAATGGGCAGTGCAGGAGTTTACTCTGCTGGCATACCCACCGCAACGGTAAGAATACTGTAACGAACGGTCTTTTTTACTGTAATGCGTTTGCAAGGTCATTCTTCTGCCACAGTCAGCACAGAACAGATAACCGCTTAAACGATTGCTGTGCGTTCCTCTTGCCGCTGTTCTGTTGGCTCGTTTCTTTCGCTTCTGAACGCTGTCCCAAAGTTCCTGCGAGATGATAGGCTCGTGCGTATTATAAAATACATACTGTTCATCTTCATCGGTATTTTTCCTTTTGTGCAGTTTGAAATTGGTGCTGACCGACTTACGCAAAACAGTATGACCAAGATATTCCTGTCTGCTCAAAATCGCTCTTATGGTTGACATTCCCCAAGTATATGGGTCTGAAAACTTCGTTCCATTATACTGTTCGGGGTGATATTCCTTTGCGTGTGCTGCCGGAATTAAAACCTTTTCTTCGGTAAGCAATTCAGCGATTGCTCTCGGACTTTTGCCCTCGTTGGCAAGCAGAAAGATACGCTTTACCACCTCAGAAGCCACAGGGTCAACGACAAGCGTTTGTTTGTCGGTTGCTAATCGGTTATATCCATAGGGAATAGAACCGCTACATCGCTTTCCGTCTTTCATACGGGCATCAAACACAGCCTTGATTTTATTGCTTGTGTCTTTGGCATACCACTCGTTCATTATATTCAAAAACGGGGCAAAGTCATTATCCGAAGCATTGTTGCTGTCAATACTGTTGTTTATTGCAAGAAAACGGACATCTTTCTGTGGGAACAGAACTTCCGTATAAAAGCCGACTTGCAGATAGTTTCGTCCTAATCGGCTCATATCCTTAACAATAATCGTTGCGACATTTCCTGCTTCTACTTCCTTAATCAGTTCTTGAAAACTCGGACGATTGAAATTCACACCCGAAAAACCATCGTCAGTAAAATGGCGAATATTCGTGAACCCATTTCTGCGAGCATAATCTTCCAAGTATTTCTTTTGGTTGGTGATTGAATTTGACTCACCATTGAGGTCATCATCTCTTGATAAACGCTCATAGAGTGCTGTAATCTTTGAAGTCCTTGACATTCTCTTATCCTCCTTTCTTTATGTAATCTGTTTTGGTATTAAAAGTATTACTCCCTCTACCAATAGGAGAAAATAGGGATACAAAGCGGAACTGTTTTTCAAAGAATCAAAAAAATATTTTTTGAAATTCTGCAACCGACTTTGATAACCTATTTTCAATTTAGGAACGCATTATTTATCGTCCTACTAAAGTATAGCCCTCCGGAGCCAATTCAATCGCCGTAGTGCTTTCCCCGAAGGTGGACGCCCAGCAGTCAAAGTGGGTGAGTCCCTTTTGCTGTAAGGTGTTGTACTGGAGGTAGCGCATGACGGTGTACAATTCCGTCATACTGTTGGAGACGGGAGTGCCGCTGGCAAATACTACGCCGCGCCCGCCGGTAACTTCATCCAGATACCGGCACTTCATAAACATATCGCTGCTTCGCTGGGCTTCCGATGTGGATAATCCTGCCACATTTCGCATTTTTGTGTATAAGAACAGGTTTTTGTATGCCTGACTCTCATCCACAAACAGCCGGTCTACGCCAAGCTGCTCAAAGGTAATCACATCATCCTTCCGATCTGTGTTCAGCAGTTTATCCAATCTTGCCTGGAGAGACTTCCGGGTCTTCTCCATCTGCTTGATGGTAAAATTCTCGCCCCGGCTTCGCTTCAGCTCGTCCAGCGCTTCGGTTACATCATCAATCTGTTCCTGTAAGAGCCGTTCCTGCCGCTCCGCAGAGATGGGAATTTTCTCGAACTGACTGTGACCGATAATGATCGCATCATAATCCCCAGAAGCAATACGAGCACAGAATTTCTTCCGTTTTGCTGTTTCAAAATCTTTTTTCGTTGTCACCAGAAGTTTCGCGCTGGGGTAAAGCCGCAGGAATTCATTCGCCCACTGCTGAGTCAGGTGGTTGGGAACCACAAACATCGACTTCTGGCACAGTCCCAGCCGTTTGCTTTCCATTGCAGAAGCAGCCATTTCAAAGGTTTTCCCGGCTCCTACCTCATGTGCCAACAGTGTATTGCCGCCATACAGCACATGAGCGATGGCATTCCGCTGATGAGGCCGCAGCTTAATGTCCGGGTTCATGCCGACAAAATGAATGTGGCTGCCGTCATATTCGCGGGGACGGGTGCTGTTGAACAGTTCATTATACTTTGCCACCAGTGTTTCTCTGCGTTTCGGGTCACGCCAGATCCAGTCCCGGAAAGCGTCCTTGATTGCCTGCTGTTTCTGTTGAGCGAGGGTCGTTTCCTTTTTGTTGAGGACACGCTTTTTATTGCCCTCTGCATCTTCAATGGTATCGTAAATCCGGGCGTCTTTCAGATTCAGAGTATCCTCCAGAATCTTATAGGCGTTCGCCCGATCTGTGCCATACGTCACATAGGCTGCCACATCATGCCGCCCGGTACTGCTTTTACCGGAAATCTGCCATTCTGCCGTAATCGTAGAAAACTTCACTTCAATGGCACGGCGGAGATAGAAGGGTGTCTCAAAAGTTTCCTCCATAAACTGCTGGATATACTTTGGATCAATCCAAGTAGCGCCCAGGCGTACCTCAATTTCCGAGGCTTCCAAATCTTTGGGCTGAGCTTTTTCCAGCGCAGCCACATTAACCGTGTACTGCGGATCGGTTTGTGCTGCAAGCCGTGCAATCCGCAGCTTATCGTGCACATTACCGGACAGATATTCATCCGCAGTCTGCCAGCCAAGTTCCGGCGCTTCCGGTGCCATGGGATCACGGAAAATCACGCCAGTCAACTCGCCGGTGACGGCCTCGAAATCATCCGCTTTCCCCAGCAGTTCTGCCATAAACGGAATGTCTACCTTGCCACGTTCTCCGATGGAAACCGCCAGTGCTTCGCTGGGCGTATCCACATGGGTCACATGACGTTCCGGACGAATGGTGCGTTTGGTGAAAATATCGGCTTTGCTTTCCAGATTTCCATCTTCATCAATATTCTCCAGCGAGCAGAGCAGATAGTAGGAAGAATCCTCTGAAAATGCCTTCTCGTTGCCACGGCTGTTAATCAACCCATACTTTTGGGTAAAGGCATCGTAGGCGGTATTTAGTTCCTGCTGTTTGGCCTCGATAGCTTCCTGTGGATAGTCTTCCAGCTGGTACTCAATCAGGTCATTGACGATCTGACGCAGTTCCACCATGCCTTTGACCCGGCCTTTTACGGTATCGTTTAAGTCAACCGGCGACATAATGGAATTTTCCCTGAAATACACTTCGCCGTCTACCACCGTGTAGGAAAAGTTTTTTACCGTCGGGTCTGCAGGCAGTACAGAGGCATTATCCTCCAGTTCCGGATTTTCCCGCTCCTGAGCCACGTATTCTCCATGGATATGGGAAATCGCGTCTTTCAGCTGTTCGCTTAAATCAGCGCCGTCAATGGGCAGCACCGTACATTCCTCTTTGCCATACTGAGTGCTTTCGGTGGAAAGCCGTCCCAGCACCATCTCCGGATGCTCCACAAAGTAGCTGTTTAAGGTCAGCCCGTTCTCGTTGCGTCCAAGGTGAATCCAGTCCGCATCCAGGTCGATGGGGTGTTCCCGCTTTTGCAGGAACAGAATATCCGATACCACATCCGTACCGGCATTGGCACGGAATGCATTGTTCGGCAGACGGATCGCCCCTAAAAGTTCCGCCCGCTGTGCCAGGTATTTGCGCACCTCCGGGCTTTTGGCATCCATAGTATAACGGCTGGTCACAAAAGCAACCACACCTCCCGGACGCACCTGATCCAACGCTTTGGCAAAGAAATAGTTGTGAATGGAAAATCCCAGCTTATTGTAAGGTTTATCATTGACCTTATAATCGCCAAAGGGGACATTGCCAACCGCCAAATCATAAAAATCACGACGGTCAGTGGTTTCAAATCCGGCAACAGTGATCTCTGCATTGGGATACAGCTTTTTTGCAATACGCCCGGAAATGCTGTCCAGCTCCACACCGTAAAGACGGCTCTGCTGCATACTCTCCGGCAGAAGACCGAAGAAGTTTCCTACGCCCATGGACGGCTCCAGAATATTTCCCTGGCGGAAGCCCATCTGCTCCACGGCATCGTAAATCGCGTGGATCACCGTGGGGCTGGTGTAATGTGCGTTCAAGGTAGAAGCCCTGGCAGCCGCATATTCCTCCGGTGTCAGAACAGTTTTCAGCTCCAGGTATTCCGTTGCCCAGTTACCTTTGTGCTCATCAAAAGCATCTGCAAGGCCGCCCCAGCCGACATACCCGGAAAGGATTTTCTGCTCATCCGGCGTAGCCGGGCGGTTTTCTTCCTCACATTTTTTCAGAAGCTGGATTGCCATGATGTTGGCGCGGAATTTCTGCTTCGGCCCGCCTTCACCCAGGTGTTCATCGGTAATGCGGAAGTTTGCAGCAATAGGCTCTGGCTCCGGACGTTCCGCCTCGTTTACGCGCAGCCGTTCCACCACAATATCATAAGGCAGTTCGTTTTGTTCGGCAGGATAAATGGTTTCCAGCTCCGTTGTCAGTTCCGGTAATTCTGGTGTATCTGATTCTTTTTCTTCTTGCACAAACAGGCTAGCGTTTCGCTCATCCTGACGGAGAAGTTCTTCAAACTGACTGCGCCCCATAACCTTGTTACTCCAGGAATATGGGCCGGTATCAATCCGCACAGTGGTGTCGCCAACGTAACCAAGAGTGCCGCTGATAGGCTGATCAGGCGCAGGCAGGAAGACAGAATCGCCTACCTGGTAGGACGGCTGTCCCTCAAGTACCGTCTGCTTTTGCCGGTAACCTTCCGGGTTCTGATAAAAGCCTTCCTGCTCATGGATATACAGTCCGCGAAGAATGGGAGCTATGTCGCCCCAGCTGCCGCCCAGCGCAGCCAGCCTGCGTTCTTCACTGTCCAGAATCTCCACTTCGATACCAGTGGTGTAGGTGCGAAAATCTGCCGTGTCCCCGGTAGTCAGCTCCATCGTTTCCGCCCGGTTTGTAAACAGTTCTGAAAGCCGCTGTGCAATCCGGGTATTGCCTTCCCCATCCCGCAGCCAGCCAGAAATATACTCTTTATCCTGCGCAGAGAGCAGACCAGAAGCCAGCACTTCCAGCAAATCCTGATCGACATTTGACGGATTGGGGGCAAGATACTCCGTTACAGCGCCGTTGCGGCTGTCCTGCCGAAGCAGTCCCTCGAACCGTTCCCGGCTTTCTGCACGGAATACAGGGTAAGTCACCCCATTAGGAAGGAGCTGCACCGTGTCTTCCCGCAGTTCGGTAATCCGATATACCTGATTATCCAGGTAAACGGTATCTCCCATGTGATACGGCAGCGAAGCGGGATCGTATGCCGGTTCTTCCGGAATGGCCTGTTTGATTGCTTTATATTCTTCTTCCGACACCGTGATGTCTACCACATGAGTGGCATTGCCGGTTCCGATGGTAATATCATCACCACGGCGGGTAATCGGGTACTGGCTCAGGTCAGGAACTTCCTGTTGTTCCGCTGTTTCTTCGGAGGCGGCGTTTTCTGCGTCCTTTTTGTTATCCTGATTTTCAGGCACAGAAAAAGGACCGGGCGATGGTTCGCTCGATCCTTTCGTGGACTGTTTAGCGGTGGGGGCTTCTTCTGGAAAAGTAAAACTTAGCTGTTGATAAGCTCCGTCAAAATCACTTCCTCGGCCTGGGCTTTCAGTGCGTTCATGTGCTGTACCCACGCCATCGCGTTCTGCTTCTTGTCCGGAGCCGGATCTTTCTCCAGAAGCTGGTTCATTATCAGCTCCAACCTCTGGTTTGCCGTCTCCTCGATCTCCAACAGGTGCGGATATAGCGTCCCGTTCAGCAGGAACTGATTGTACAGAAGCGGGCGGTTCTCCTTCAGATATGCCCGGCGCATCCGTCCATATTTGCCCAGGGGCTTCTCCGGCTGCTCGTCCAGTTTCAGGTTCGGAATCAGGTAATCCCCGTTCCTCGTGTAGGTTAAGGTGTTCTTCATCCCATTTTCTCCTTTCCTCAATGGCTTCCCGCTCCGCAGTCCGGATGGTGTCCCCGATCTGCAGGAGAATCTGCCTGCTGCATTGGCTGACGGCGGAACCCAGTGCCATAACTGCCGGAATGGTGTTGAAGTCGAAGATCGGCATGAAGTCCTCATGCCCCATATATTCCGCTGGATTCAAACCGCACCGGCTGAGTACCGTATAAGTGATGCTGGCGGTGGCTGCTGTCTTAAACTGGATTCCGATGTTGTAATTATCGTACCCTTCTAAGAAGGAATCGTCAACGATGTAGAAGAAGTCCTTCTGGTTATCTGCCCAATACTCGTCTGCCAGAGTTCGGGCGGCCGCCGCAATCTGTTCGCCCAGGTCAGCGCCGCCAACGCCGTAGTTTCGTTCCAGCATAGCCATAATGGGAACGATATGCTGATCCTCCATTGTCCACAGCCAAGGCGTTCGCGAATTTTCCCTTGTTCCCGTATCTGCCACATCAAATACATAGCGCAGACGCAGTTTGTCACCGCGCTCATCTAAAAGGGCAATCCCTTTTGACCCGCGCCGGACGTAGCGGTTCATCTTGTCATTCCATAAATCGTATTCTGCGCAGGCGGTGGCATCCGGCCTTTGTGCGTAAATCATCATCTGATCCATGAACGGATACTTATACAGCCGGGAAGCCGTGGCAAGAAACTTCGCCCATTCCTGCCAGCTGGCTGTCAGTCCTTCCAGAGTTTCTTTTGCAACCGCCGAATAAAAATCTGCTTTACTCCACATATTGGCCTCCTTCCTTACAGCAGAAAAGAGCCGGGACAGTGATTTCCATCCCGGCAGTATTTAACTCCTTGTCAGTCCATAAAATCGGGGTACAAATCCAGTGCTGAAAATTCCTGATCGTTCATCTGTCGCAGCTTTTCCAGCACACAGTCGGTCAGTGAAAGCAACTCTGTTTCGTCAGCCTGCAGATAGCCCCGCATATCCGTCAGATTTTCGATCAGTTCTAGACGAGTGCCGGAATTATACAGGCACATCAAATTCATTTCTTCGGAAGTAAAAGTCTTCATCGTTCCAAGCTCCTTTTTCTTTTTCTCGTATTTGGTCTTTTCTGCACCGCCTTCTGCCTCTGACGGATTGATTCCAGATTTCTTTCTTTATAAGTAGCCCGGATATCAGCCATCAGCCGAATACATTCCCGATCCGGGATTCTGGCAAGTTTTTCACAGGTGCCGGAAACGAGCTGCCGAAGCTGGTGATTTTTCACTATCTTTAAGATCTGCTCCAGATCTTCCAGCAAGTTACTTTTCGTATTCAAGGCGTACTGAAAAATGAGTTTCTGTTCGTCTCCGGAAAACTGGTGGAGATAAGCGCTCATCTGCCGAAAACCGGTAATGGCACCGTTTTCATTCCGTACAGGCTCATATCGTTCCTGAGATTTGAGATACTCTCCATTCACATAGTCCCCTCCCACATAGAAGCCGTTTTCGTCTTTTTCGCTTTCCAACAGAACAGTTCCATTGGAAAGCAGATAGCCTGACACTATGCATTTTGTGGATATCCCCATAAGAACACCTTCCTGCCGGACACTAAGAATAGTTCCCAGCACTTCCTCCAATGTCATTTGATAGCGGTCATTCCCCATATCATCGCTCCTGTTCCGTGTATTTGACCGTGGATTTCTTTCTGACCTCACAGTGTGGCTGGTTTTTCAGCTGCTCCACCACAGAAGGCTTCTCAGCTTTATCCTTTGTCGCTTTCTCCTTACGATCTTTTGCGCCATTATTAACAACGCCGTCGATCATACCGTAATCATCTTCAAGCTGCATTTCCGCATTTTTCAGATAATTCTCAGGGATAAGTCCAGGAAGTTCCTGAAAGCAGGCACTATCACAGTAATAACAGGATACCGCGCCATTTTCACGGATGGCAACAATGTCGCTGACCGAAAGGCTGTGTCCCTTAAAATCTTCCGGGCGAGCCAGATTAAATTTCTCGAAGACGCTTTCCAGAAAGGCGGAGCGGTTCGTGTGAATCGGTAACGGTGCGATATATACCACTTCATAATGGTCAATATTCACTTCCATACCCATCCGTTCCAGCATCTTCAAAGAAGAAAAGCGCTCCATGCGTGTTTCCTCAATGTCGCGCAGTTGCAAAATCGCATAGTTGTCCCCGGCGCTGTCCAGAAAGGCTTCCAGTCTGCTGTTATTTCCCGTATTACCGTTTACTTCATCCCACTTTTCAATTTTATCCTGTGACATAAACTCCCTCCTCTGAAATTCTTCCCGGTCATAATCGATCAGTTCTCGATTTCGGCTGCTAAGCCTGCATTGATCCATCGCCTGATCACGGGCTTCCAGAATCGAAGTTTCCAGTCCGTCTACTTCTCCGGCAGCTACCGGCTGAAATCCCTGATCGTATAAATGGTACGACCAGCCTGATTGACTGCGTTCCACTGTCAGATAGTTTTGACTCCCCAGCTGCCACACGGCAGTATCCCGGTCAAGCTCCGGTTCCGGGCGGCAGGTCCCGCCGCCGCGCTCCAGAAGCTCTGCAAACTGGCAAATATGGTAGACGTTGTTTCCAACCTGGGTATGGTAATCGTCAATGTAGCAGCATTTGGCTGCATAATGCCGATCCGGGTAATCCACCTGAATTGTCCCTCCGTCCGGAATACGGAATAGTTCCTTGTACCGGCTGTCGATAAAACGAATGTCGTGGGAGGGAAGACAGGCTGGTTCCTGAAGGCTTCGGCGTCGAATCTCTGACCGGGGATACGGAAGCAGGGATAGCAGAGATACTTTCGCCACTTCCTGACTTTCCAGTCCGATCTCTTCACAGGCCGCTACCCGTGCAGCTACCAGCGAGGAGGCAATTCGACTCTCCAGTAGATCTTCCCATGCCAGCATTCCAGAGTAATTTTCTTTCTTATCGCTTCGATGGAACGCTTCATACTGAAAGCCGCTTTCCGTTTCCTTGAGGTGGAGAAAAAACTGGCGGTCTACCAGATAAACTGCTTCTAACTTTTCCGCACTCATTTCCCGCCACCTCCGCTTTCAAATTCCAGCTGAAATTTCGGGCGTCCATCTGCTTCGGTGATCAGCAGAACAGAAGCATTGTAGGTTTTTCCGGTTTTCTGGCTTTTGCAGTCTTTCACACGGATTCTTCCGTCCCGCACCAGACGTTCCGCCATCTGAGCAGTGAGGCGTTTGCCAATTTTCTTGAAGTAGGCGTTGTCTTTCCAGAGAATGAAGCGGCATTCCCGATTGGAGCAAAACCATCCCTTCTGACGTTCTATGACTTCAGCCCCACAGTGAGGGCAGGTTCCGATTACAGTTGTACCAGGCATAAGCACTTTGGCTCCTTTCACAATCTCATAGTTATTGACCAGTTCCATAATCATGCCGGAAATCTCATCCATGAAAGTTTCCGGCACATATTCGCCGTGTTCCACCTCCGACAGCTTTTCCTCCCAGTCTGCTGTCATAGCAGGGGACTGGAGCTGCTCTGGCGTTACGGTAATTAAGGCTTTCCCTTTTTCTGTGGGTATCAGCGTCTTTACCTTACCGCTGCCTTTGCGCTCCAAAAAGCCTTTCAGAACCAGTTTTTCGATGATGGCGGCACGGGTGGCAGGAGTGCCAATTCCTTTCCGTTCCGCATCCTCTGGAAAGTCATCAGCGCTGGCTGCTTCCATTGCCTGTAAGAGCAGGTCTTCGGTGAAATGCTTTGGCGGAGAAGTTTTTCCCTCTTTTATTTCTGTTTTCTCAATGGGAAGTGTTTCTCCCTCTACTAATGGCGGAAGCATTTTTGCAGCTTTTTCCTCTTTCGGAAGAAGCTGACGTTCCATCGCCTTCCATCCATCATCCAGAATTTCTTTCCCTTTGGCAGAAAAGACAGTACCGGCGCAGCTTAATTCCACGGCAGTTTCCGCATACCGATGCGGCTCGCTTACAGCGGCAAGAAGTCTTGCTACGATCATCCGCAGGACAGACTGTTCACCGGCAGGCAGAGCCGCAAGGTCAGCTTTCGCCATACTTGCTGTGGGGAGTAGGGCATGGTGGTCGGTAACTTTTTTCCCGTTGATTACTGCGCTTGCATGAACCACAGCGGGCGACTGTACACCAAAGGCCAGAGCACTGTTTTCTGCCAGTCCTGGAAGCGATGCTGCCATATCCTCGGTCAGATACCGGCTGTCCGTGCGGGGATATGTCACCAGTTTCTTTTCATAAAGGCTCTGCGTATAGTCCAGCGTCTGTTGTGCCGTAAAGCCGAAGAGACGGTTGGCTTCCCGCTGTAGTGTTGTCAGGTCATAGAGGGCTGGTGGCTTTTCCGATTTCTCCCTGCGCTCCACCTTTCTGACAGTTGCCATTCCCGCTTCCAGACAGGCTTTGCGGCACGATTCTGCATCTGTTTTTCCTTTAAATCGATCGCTGGAAACAGCAAAATCATTTACTGTAATCTGTACCGTATAAAACGGTTCCGGCATAAAAGCGGAGATGGCTGCTTCCCGCAGTACTACCATGCCGAGCGTGGGAGTCATTACGCGCCCTACATTGAGGGTCACACCATACAGGCAGGAAAAAAGCCGGGTAGCGTTGATTCCGACAATCCAGTCGGCACGCTCCCGGCAGAGGGCAGCTTCATATAAAGCATCGTATTCTGTCCCCGGTTTCAGATTGGCAAAGCCCTCCCGGATCGCAGTGTCTTCCATAGAAGAAATCCAAAGGCGTTCAAAGGGCTTTTTGCATCCGCACTGATGATAGACCAGACGGAAGATCAATTCACCTTCGCGCCCCGCATCAGTTGCACAGACCAGACTCTCCACATCCGGGCGTAACATCAGCTTCTTTAAAATGGAGAACTGTTTTTTCGTTGCCGCCGTCACCTGGTATTTCCAGGAATGGGGCAGAATCGGCAAGTCTTCCTTTCGCCATTTGGCATAGCGTTCTTCATAGCTTTCCGGCTGCGCCAGTTCTACCAAATGGCCGACGCACCAGCTGACAATATAGCCGCCGCCTTCCAGAAAGCCATCGCCACGCTTTGTTGCTCTCAGCACTTTTGAGATACTCTGAGCGACTGAGGGCTTTTCACAAACCACGAGTTTGAGCATGAGCAATCAACTCCTTTCGATTTTTGGCATGAAAAAAGCAGCCTGTACCGGAGTACATGACTGCCTATGTTTACTTCAACTCTTATTCTTCATCAGGTGGCACATGATCCCATTGTGTATCTGCCGCCCACCACTGTTTATTGTAGTATTGATAATCCTCATATCCGTTATCTACATCAGCATAATTATGAGTATGTATTTCCCCATCTCTTCGATCTCTATAAGAAACACGATATGAGTATGGCTTCCCATCTTTCTCCCAATTATTGGTGTTCGGATTCCAATATTTTTCGCCCGGTTCATGCTTAATGACTTCGGGTGAATAATCATCTTCCGTACTATCTGATGTATCCTGCTCCTCTGATGTATCAGAGGTCAATAGGACTTTGGCAATGTATGCGGCTATTGCTGCCGCACTGACAGCGATCCACTTTCCATTTTTTCGGAACCATTTTTGCCGTTTATCCTTTTTGCATTCTTTACAAATGTCTTTTTTATAATCATTTGGTAAAGGCTTCCCACAAATTGTACACTGCTTCAAAAAATCTGCCCCCTTAATATCTATAGCTGATTTATTTATTATATCATCCGTAACGGCATATCGCAATTTGTATGTTCAAGGCAACTCGAAAGCTGCCTCGTTTGGGAAAGTAGGGTTACGCCGGTTTAATCCTATGCATCGTCTTCTCCAGACTCAGAGTCAATTTCTTCGCTGTCAGTCACATCATCCTCATCCGGCAGTTCAAAATCATCATCCTCGTCTTCGGTATAATCCGCGTCCGGATCAGGCTTTGTCTGTTCCGCCTGCTTCTTTTTCTTCATCTGGAGAAACAGAAATCCACCGCCACTGGCCAGCACTGCCGCAAACAGCACAACAATCGGAAGCATATTCGTGGATTTTTCTTCTGGTTCCTCTACCGGTTCCGGCTCAGGTTCCGGTGCAGCTGTCTCAGGAGTTTCCGGTTCTGTTTCAACTTCTAGGCTTTCCTGATATTGTGCTGCCGCATCCTCATCCATCAGGCTGAGAAGATCGGCTTCATCCACCTGATTGAGGAAGTGGACGGTTTGTTCTCCTTCATCGTCACGGTCAATAATCAGGTAAAAATAATTGCCGTTCTTGCTCACCAATGTGATAAACTGCTTTCCAGCCCCTGCTACACTGCCGTTATCGTCCACAATCGTCAGATTGCCATCCGGCGTCAAGGCTTCCATGGGTTCCTCTGTCGGCTCCGGCTCAGGAGTTTCCTCCGGTACTGATTCTTCCTGAACCGGCTGCGATTCTGCCGCAGCGCTTTCGTCCACATAAGCGTAGGCGTTTACCGAAAATACCCCCATACAAAGGGTCATAGCCAAAAGCAGCGCGAAAAACTTTTTAATCTTCATCTGTGGCATCCTCCTTTACCACCTGATTCACTGCTTCCGGAGAGGGAAGGGACTGTGCGGTCTGGCGCAGCAGCTGCCCCAACTGTTCCGGAGTCAGGTTAAACGCATGAACCAGGTCATGAATCTCCGTGTTTTCCTGTTCCCGATACCGTTTATCCAGTTCTTTATAGCGGGCGTCCCATTCATCCCGCCTGCGAAGAGCTTTATCCCGTTCTTCGCCGATTCGATCCAATTTTGCACTCATTCACATACCTCCTCAACGAATGCGTCCATACGCATAAAAATGAGATTGCCAGTAACTTGTTTCTATCGAAGCATAAGAGATCGGATTTCCGCAGTGGATCATCATCCCGCCGCCCACATAAATTCCCACATGGCTGGCACCGGCAGTATCATACGTCCCCTGGAAGAAAATCAGATCGCCGGGCTGTGCTTCACTGGCGGGAATAATATCGCAGGAACTCATAAGGCCGTTTGCCGTGGTTCTGCCCACATTCCAGCCATTGCCGCAGTTGTTGATTACCCAGCAGACAAAACCAGAACAGTCAAAGCTGGTACTGGGTGAACTTCCGCCCCAAACATAAGGAAATCCAAGATACTTTTCCGCCTCGTGGATCATATTGGCGAATTTTTCATCGGTCAGAGCTTCTCCCGGAATATCGTAGTCTGTATAAGGACCGGTAGGCGTGGCATAAATATCATCCTCAAACAGATAGGGACGGTTGCCCTGGGTCTGCAGCAGGATGTTATATCGTTCCTGCTGATCCTCCGTCAGTCCTGACGCAGCGATTGCCGTCCCCAGCCCATTGTTTCTAAGGGTGACATTGAGAATATAGTAGTTGTATTCTACATCAACCTCATATTCTTCTTCCGAGGTTTCTCCAGTTTCCGGATCAGTCACTGTATGGGTGCGTGTCTCCGTGCGTGTACGCACCTCCACTTCTTCCTCAAGTGTGAGCGTATACTGCCGGTCAAACAGTGCCTGTAAGGTTTCCTGAACTTCCGCTCTGGTATAATCCTCAAACAGAACCGTCAGGTAGGCAGTCAGCTCATAAGGATTGTGGTTGATCTCATCCAGCTGATACCGGTATTCATCATAACCGGGATGCGTGGATTCGATATTGTCGATCTCATTTTTCAGTGCGGCTTCCAGTGCCTTATAGTCCTCATTGGTTCCGGTAATGTCTTCATCCGTAGCAGTGAAGGAAGTACCCAACAAAGAGCCAGTACCGCCCTGCAGCATGGCAGAACAGGAGGAAAACGCCCCGGAAACCATCAGAAAAAGCAAAGCAAATACCAGAATAATAATCATGGCATGGGTATGCTGGACGGCAAATTCTTTGAGCCGTTCCAGCAGTGTTTTTGCTCCCTGAGCAGTTTTTTCGGTGCCTTTTGCTGCGCCGCCTGCAGTCTTAGACCCGGCAGCAGCCCCCTGAGCAGCTTTTGCTGTATAATATTGCTTTTTAATTTCCTGACGCTGCTTCCAACGGGAAATAGGATTGGATGCAATTTCCGGTTTATCCGTTACAGCCTGCTGATAAAGGGCTTCTACATTTGCCTTGTCTGCTTTCCGGTCAAGCCGGGCGGCTTTCTGGTATGCTTTCAACTTATGACCGTACCGGACATTACTGACAGTCTGTGCAGCGCCTTCCGCAAATTCTTCGCTCTGATGCGCCGCCTGTACACCCACGTTGTCATCCTCGTTTTCCGCAATTTCATGGTGTACACGGCCAGCAAGCGTACCAGTTACCGCATGGGAAGCGGTGCGGCTGATACGGCTGCCGGGAGACACTACATCCACTGCTGAATCGTCGAAGCGTAAATGCTCATTTACATCTGCTGTGCCAATTTTCTGCTTGCCGCCCTTTTTGCCCGCCGGTTTCTTTCGATCTGGTACTGCTTTCTTACTTGCCTGACCAGATGTCTTTTGAGAAACATCCGCATCTTTGGAATTATCCTTTTTGCCAAAGCGCAACTGTTCCTTGCGGTCAGCCGCCTTATCTTTCTCATGCTTCAGTTTATTCTTTGTGGGCAGCCGGGCTTTTGCGGCATCCGCCTTATCCGCAGCCCGTTCCGCTTTCTTTGCCGCATGGGCAACCGGCTTATTCGCCAGTTCCTCTTCTTCAAACCGCAGGCGTGTGGTTCTATTCTTCATCCGACCGCATCCCCTTTCTGACCTCCCGAATCCGATCTTGCGCGATTTTCCAATATTCCTCTGAGATTTCCGTTCCAGTAAATTTTCGTCCAGATTGAATCGCGGCCAACGCTGTACTTCCCGTTCCCATAAATCCATCGAATACCAAATCATCCGGATTACTGGATATTTGAATCAACCACTGCAGACAGACTTCGTTTTTTACCGTTGGATGAAAGATTCCATTCTTTTTCTGCCACATGGAATGGTGTGTGGCCTTCGGGTATTCTGAGCCAAACCAGCAGTCCGAAAACCGTGTTTTATACCGTTTGCTGGGCTGGCGTCCCTTGTGAAACATAGTGCCTTCTTTATTCCGGTTTTCCAGAAGCGTAGTTGAGTTGAAAATTCTCCGCCCTTTTTGACAGAAAATCACCCATTCTGCGCTGCTTGCATAGCTTCCTTTCAGATCGCCAATCCCTCCAAGCGTTCCTTTTTCAATCACCAGGCAATTTTTGATGGTAAAGCCAGCTTCCTTCAGGCATTGAAAATGGCAAGGATAGCAGTCAAAACGGGTAAAAAAATACGCATGGCTGTTCATGCGTAAAATGCGGTAGCTCTCTCTGGCAAATGCAGAATAATCAATCCCATCATCACCCGGAAGCATGGCGTGCGGAATCTTTGCAAACTGATTGCTGTAATGGATACCATAAGGGGGATCGGTCAAAATCAGGGAAACTGACTCGTCCGGAATCCTTTTCATAAAAGTCAGACAGTCCTCACAAAAAATTCTGTTTTCGTAGTCCCTGGGGAAAATCCTATCTTCATTTTTGAACAGCATCTCACGCCTCCCGTTCCATAACCTCCGACAGCTTCGATGTCATGATGCTGTACAGCTCCAAATCTGTCGGGAAGCGGTCAACGAAGGGCAGGATCACGTTTCCATAGAACAGAAGACCTTCGCCCTCGCCGGAATGGGTTACATAGGAAAGCTGGTGGGGACTGATATTCAGCTGGTTCGCCAGAATCTGCCGGTCACCGGCGGCCTGGTTGAGCATGATAATAAAGTCAGAATTTTCAAAGATATTCTCCACTTCGCGGCTAGAGAGCAAGTCTTTGACATTCTGCGTAATTCCTGTCGGAATCCCGCCCCATTTCCGAAAACGCTTCCAGATTTCTACGGAATAGGAAGCGGTCTGTTCTTCTTTCAAAAGAAGATGGAACTCATCCATATAGTAGCGAGTGGTTTTACCCTGTCCGCGGTTCTTTGTCACCCGTCCCCAAACCTGATCCTGGACAATCAACATCCCAATTTTTTTCAGCTGCTTGCCAAGCTCTTTGATGTCATAGCAGACGAACCGGTTTTCAATATCCACGTTCGTCCGGTGATTGAACAGGTTCAGAGAACCTTTGACGTAAATTTCCAGTGCCGTTGCCACATGGTGGGCTTCCTTTTCGTCCTGCGCCAAAAGCATGTTGTAGAGATCCTCCAACAATGGCATATTCTCCGGCAACGGGTTCTCAAAATAGGGCTGATAAATCTGGTGAACACAGCGGTCAATGACTGTCTTTTCCACCGGCTGCAGCCCTTCCTTGCCGCCCACGACCAGTTCGCAGAGTGACAGGATAAAATCTGCTTTCAGCGCAATGGGATTATCTTCCTCACTATAATTGCTGTTGATGTCCATGGGGTTGATATACTGGGTGCTGGCAGGGCTGATTTTAATGACCTGACCGCCCATGCGCGTCACAAGAGGTGTGTACTCGCTTTCAGGATCACACACGATGATATCATCATCCGTAGCAAGAAAAGCATTGGTGATCTCACGCTTTGCCGAAAAACTCTTTCCGGAACCAGGTGTGCCGAGAATCAGACCGTTGGGCGTTTTCAATTTTTTCCGGTCAACCATAATCAGATTGTTGGAAAGCGCGTTCAGACCATAATACAGCGCCTCCGGGCTGTTCTGAAACAGCTCCTGGGTGGTAAACGGGATAAAGATAGCCGTGGAACTGGTGGTCAGCGCACGCTGAATCTCAATCAGGTTCTGTGCCAGCGGGAGACTGCTCATAAGCCCCTGTTCCTGCTGGAAATCCAGGCGGCACAGATTACAGTTGTGCTTCTGTGCAATACTGGATGCCTGGAACACATTGGTTTCCAACTCCTGCAGCGTTTTTCCGGTATTCATCACCAGAAAAGTAATCAGGAACATTCGCTCATTCTGGCTCTGCAATTCCTTCAAAAGCGCCTTTGCGTCTTTCCCGTAGGTAGCTAGGTCGGAGGGGATGATGTCGATGTCATACCCCGAACGGACCGCCTTCTTCTGTTCCTCGATCTTGCTGCGATCCAGTTCTGTAATCGTGCGCTTAATGGTCTTAATGGCTTTGTTCTGGTCTACAGACTGGATGTGCATTGTTACAATCTCGCTGGATTCCATATCCAGAAAATCTTTCAACAGCTGGTCGCTAAGGTCAGAGGCAGTAATGGAGAGAAAGCTCATAGCCCCATACAACGATCCCATCTGGAACGTCTTTCCACCGGGGAAAGAAAAGCTGCTGGGCGCAATAAAATCCTTTACCGATAATCCCGATGCAGGAAGCCATTTCCAGTCGAAATAGAACTTGTCATGGTCGCCCATGTGGAACATGGAGTGCATCAGGTGCAGCCGTTCCTTACCATTTAATGTCCGGGCAGAAACGCCCAGGCGTCGGAAGTTGTTGAGCAGGTCTGTCTGAACGTGCTCCAGTCGGGGCTTTGCCTGCTTCATGGATTCTGCTTCAATACCGAAGGTCAGATATTTGGTTTTGGTCAGACCGTTGTTGCCACGTTCCAACTGCTGGCGGAGCATCTGGCTGTATTCCTGGCGTACATCATCGAAGCCATCCTGCCGGGGCTGAATCTGAATCCGGCGTTCAAAGCTCTCCATATCAGTAGCCATATTCATAAAGGACAACTCGAAGTGGATGGAGCTGTCAAAGAAATTCAGGAAGCCGCACCATTCCTCAAAAATGGAAGTTTTGTCCTCCTGCTGAGCCAGCTGATAGTTGATGTCCTGAAACTGAATGGTTTTCGTGTAATAGCGGTCACTGACCCGACAGATGCCGTCCGGGAACATCCTCTGAAATGGGATGGACTGCTGTGCCGTGCGGGGAATGCCATCATCCCGCTTCGCCTTTTCAATGACAGAGTGAATCTGCTTTTTCTCCCGCTTTGTCAGAGTGTCCGGCAGAGCCATTCCGCTGGGTTCTGTCTGTTTTTTTCTGTTTTTCAGAGCAAACAATACGCTGTACCTCCTGTTCTGCCCACGCCTGCCGCATCAGCACCGCATAGTAATTGTTGGTCTGATAGGGACGGACTTTCGGGCGAATAAATTTTGCTTCAATAAACTGCTTTGCAATGACTTCCAGCGGCTGGCCGTGTTTCTCATACATCCCCAGAAAGAACATGGGGAGCATGATAATCATCATGCCGATGGCGGCAAGCGA
Organism: Clostridium sp. AM29-11AC; assembly: GCF_003480545.1. Lineage (NCBI taxonomy): Bacteria > Bacillati > Bacillota > Clostridia > Eubacteriales > Clostridiaceae > Clostridium > Clostridium sp. AM29-11AC. Next base: position 53,732 of record NZ_QUJI01000017.1, on the reverse strand, counting down.
CACATTGCCGGACTGCTTTAACAGGAAGAAAGCCGGAACGCCCACCAGCGCACCGGCTCCAAAGCAGAGAAGCTGTCGTTTTGTCAGATTGAATAATACTTTTGATTTCACCCGTGTAAGGTCACGGGGAACCGAGATATAAGCTGCCAATTTGAATCCCTCCTAGTCTAGTGAGCGGAAAACACTCCCTTAGCGAGAGCGCCGGTCTTAAATAAGGTAAAGCATAACAGTACCGTGTAGCCGACTACGCCCCAGATTGAGGCAATCACGTCATCGCTGAAAGAGATTCCCTGAATCAGTACCGCATAAATTCCGACACAGATCAGAATCAGAAATCCCTGAAAACCAAGCGCCAGAAGTGAGCGCAGGTAATTCTGTCCCACCTGACTTTGCTCCCGATTTCCGAATGTGGCAAATGGAATCGGCGCAAGGCTCACGGCCAAATAAATTTCTATCATCCGGCCATACACGATAATGAAGATAATGATACTCAGCGCCCACATGGTGACATTGAGCAGGAACGACTGGAGGAACAGACCAATCAACGGGCCAATGTCCATCTCCATCAGGGTTTCTTCCAGAGTTTCCAAAGCCGCTCCATCAATGGCTGTGGTATCTGAAATCAATCCGCCTGCGCCGTTAATCACGTTCTGGCAGACATCAAACACCGCCATGGTGATATTAAAGCAGTTGGTGATCAGCATAACTGCTACAAAGGTCTTGAAAACCCACTTGAAGAAAATCCAGGTTTCAAAATTGGCAAGGTTATTGTGATCGATAATCATCTGGATCAGTTCGTAACAGGCGATAATCGTAAGAATAATGCCTGCAATCGGGATAATGACAGATTCCGACACATTCTGAATCATAGAGAAGACCCCCGGCGAGAAATTCGCCGGGGATGTTCCCACCTGCGTCGCAACATCGCCAACCTGCTGGTTGACTGCATCAAACATCCCGGACAGATGATCCATAATCCCACCGACCAGCACTTCTTTCAGCCATTCGGTAATCGATTCCCAGATAAAATCCATCCGGCTGCGACCTCCTTTCTGCCCGCCCCGCATTATGCGGGACGGAGCGAGGATTTACAGGGTTTCCGATTAACCAAACAGACCGGACAGGAGCGGAACGAGAGTGATGCCGATCAGGGCAACACCGCCGCCCGCCATAAGCTGTTTCATCCGTTTTGTTCACGCCGGTGCGCGATTCCAGCGCGGTTCCACCTTTTATCAGGCGAACACCCCATGTTTTCACATGGGCGCAGACTATATCTTCACCCGCTGATTGCGGGGCAGACCTCTTCGGGCCGCTTGACCCTACTCCTGCAAAGGATAGTCGTTGAACGTCCCTCTGTTCGAGGTTTCGCTGCTGATTGCCCATTCTTACCGGCGTTTAGGTTCGCACCTTGCGCGATCCATGTGTTTCTTTCTGCTTTCGCAGCCATCACATTGGAGCCTGTTTCATCTCTGTGTTGTGGCACACATGGCTTTAGGGGTTCCCAGCAATTCAGTCTGTCATCGTGTGGACTTTCACCACACGCTTCACGGCAATTACTTGTCCGTGGAGGGCATTCATTACCCCTGAGATTTGGCACCGGGATTGTCGTTGCCGTAACCCTCCAGAAGGTTAATCGCGCCCCAAATACCAAGGCCAGCGCCGAGGGCAACAACGAGGGTCTGGAGAACGGTAATCGCTTCATTAAAGAAATCCATACAAAATACCTGTGACCGAAGCATATCGGGAAATTGTCTGTAATAGGAATCCGCACAGCAAAGCCAGAAAGCAAAAGCCGCTGGCATTTTTCCTTCCAACGGCTCCCGGCTTCGGTCTTTCCTTTCTTAATTTGATATTGTGATTTCTGCATTCTGTTTTTGCAGGCGGAGAGAATGCCTGAATATGAACCGCACATTAGAACCAGATAAATTACTCTGCTTACCGCAGTCGGTCTGTTCTTTGCGCAATCAGGGATTCATGGCATAAATAAAAAGCCTGCCATTCCAGACAGACTTACGTTACAAAGCGTCAGCATCCACGACCGTAAAGACATCGTTCTTTTTCAATTTCATTTTCCTGTTCAGGAATTTCTCAATGTCGAAGGTGTTGCGCTTATCGAAATCGGACGTGTATTTGTAGTTTGGGTGCTGGGTCAGATCATACTTATCCGACAAAAATGGCCGGACACCGCGCAGCTGAAGGATGCACTTGCCGCCGTCCAATACGGCAAGCTCATCGATGGAAGCGAGATCATGACCGGTCTTTTGATAATTTGTGCCGTATGACGGGCTGTTGCCTCTGGTATCAGAAGTGTTGAACATATCAATCGTTTCCTTACCTAGGGCGGCATTTAGTTCTTTCAGTGTTGTCGGCTCAGAGCCACCCAGGAAAATCTGCGAATCCATATTGCCGACAATCGTATCCGCATTGTCCTTGTAAATGGCTTTCAGCTGGCTTTTTGCCTGCAGCACCAGACAGGCAGAGATTTCCCGGCTTCGGATGGTTGCTACCAGCTTCTCCAAATTGGGAATTTGCCCGATATTGGCTGCTTCGTCAATCAGACAACGCACATGAACCGGGAGCCGACCTCCATACACATCATCCGCTTTTTCACAAAGCAGGTTAAACAACTGCGTGTACACCATAGAGATTAGAAAATTGAAGGTGCTGTCCGTATCACTCATGATTAAGAACAACGCCGTTTTCCGATCTCCAAGGGTATCCAGCTGCAGCTCATCGTAGGCAGTGATTTCCCGCAATTCCTGAATGTCGAATGGAGCCAATCTGGCACCGCAGGAAATCAGGATCGACTTTGCGGTTTTGCCAGCGGCTAATTTATAGAGTCGGTATTGGCGAACCGCAAAGGAATCCGGCTTCTTTCGTTCCAGTGCCTCAAACATCAAATCCACCGGATTCTGAAATTCTTCATCATCCTCCCGGACCTCCATCGCATTCAGAAATGTCAGCAGCGTAGCAAAATTCTGTTCTTCTACCGGAGCCTCGTAATGGATATAGGCGATCAACGCTGTATAGAGCAGCTTCTCCGATTTTTCCCAGAACTCGTCACCGCTTTTTCCGTCACCCTTCGTATTTGCCATCAAAGTTGTCACCAGTTTCAAAATATCCTTCTCGCTATGCACATAGGCGAATGGATTGTACCGCATGGACTTTTTGAAGTTGATGGTGTTAAAAATCTTGATCCGATACCCGTGCTTTAACAATGCATTTCCGCATTCGCAGACAATCTGGCCCTTTGGATCGGTGACTACAAAGGAAGTCGGATACTCTTTGGAGTTACACTGTAGGAGATTGGGCTTAATCCAGAATCTGGTCTTACCGGAACCGGAACCACCTACAATTAAGACGTTCTTATTGCGGGCATTCTTCGGATTATCAGGCCGGTTCGACAGCATCAGGCGTTCCGTTTTTGTCAGGATAATATTGTCCTCAAACTTCGGAGCCATGAACGGTTCAATGTCTTTGGCTGTTCCCCATCGCGCCGACCCGTACTCCATATTGTGGCGATACTTCTTAGCATTTTTTCCTTTCAGATAAACTGCCAGCCGGACACATCCTCCGGCAAACAGCCCGACCAGAAAATCGGAAGGGTAGAAGCTGGGCATCGGATTGGCAAAAGCCTGACCGACTGTGGAGAAGAACGCCAACAATTTTGCGGAAATATCCGTTCCTTCTGCCAGACGCCATGCTTCTCCCAGATTGGTAGCAAGCAATCCAAGAATCAGATACGGGATATTCAGAATTACCAGGCGTTTGATTTCTTTCTTACTCATAAATCACGCTCCTGTTTCTTCTGCCGTACCTTCGCGGGCATGGAAGCCACCAACTGCTTCAGTTTGTTCAGCTGCTTGAGTACACTCGGTTTCTTTTGCTTTTGCAGCAGAGACGCAGAGTATTCCTTAAACGCAGCCGTCATGGCGTCTCCGTCCCTGGCTTTGAAAAATACCAGATACCGGGGCGGCGCCTGGGACGGATCTTTCGTAATGGCATAATCAATGCCATACTTGTCCAGAAACCTCTTAAAGCCTTTGATGTCCGTTTTCTCAATCTCAATATTGGTGGCACCCTGATTTTGCCCTAACAGCTGATCAATGGTCTGCTCACCTACAGGCTTTTCGTTTTCAGCAGCCAGCTTATTTGCTTTTACATTGCGTCGATGCTGCATATATTTCCGAAACGCCGCAAGCAGCGCCCGACCACTCAGCTTTGTTGTGCTGATCGCCAGATTCAGTGTCCTGTTTTCTACTTCCTCCTGCAATAGACCACCTCCTTAACCCGAACACGGAATCGGGGAAAATGAAAGATGCCGGATCAGGTAGAAAAACTACCGTTCCGGCATCAACGAATCTGTTCTTTTTTATCGTAATGCAGGTGTCCCTGCACTACACGGGCATGGCTTAAAATCTTGATGTGACCTTTTTCCTGATTTTCGAGGGATTTTCGATACCCTTCATCCGTTAAAAACAAACGGGTTCGCTCACCTTGCCATCCAACAGGAGAATCTTTTGTCAGAACATCAAAGATAATCATATGGCGGGTATCGTCAGCAAAGCGCTCCAGTGCCATATACTCATGTCCGTGATACTCCTTTGCGCCAGCTTTCAGACGCATTTCCTCCATCAGTTCACCAATGGTTTTTCCGTTACTCATGTGCATCTCCTTCCGATTGCGTCAGCGTAATGCTGCAATCCACCTCATTTCCCCAGACATCCCAGCCGGGAGACGTTTCCCTTGCGAATAACTCAATGCGCGGTACATCGCCCACCAGCGAAATTGCCAGATCACGAACAATATCCGGCTTTTTGCTGTGCCGCTCTCTGGGACTGATAATCAGCTGAGAAATACCGGCGCATTGACGTTTTGGTTTCCCTCTGACTGCCAGCAAACATATCTCAGCATTACTGCGTGTCCACCAGCCAAGGCCGAGAAAAAAGCCGTTTCCGGATGGATTTGTCTTTACCCATACAAAGCCGACTGTCTTGTACTGGAAGCCCCACGCTTCAATCAGCCGAAGGGCTTCCGGGAGCTTTGGAAAGGTTGCCCACAGAAGCAATACACAATTATCTGCCGCAATTTCTGCAACGGGAAGCTGATATAGTTCCTCATCTGACATTGTAGCGTAATGATTGATTGCGGCTCCCTGTACCTTGCCGCTGCGGTAACGCCAGGGCGGATCGACATAAATCAGCTCATATTTCTTCATACCTCACCATTCAGCAGAAGCGCCGGAAAGTCCTGCCCGTCGGCACAAAGAATTACCGTGCGGTGAGCGACCATGCGCTGTACATCGTAAATGTCCTCTGCAGTCACAGAAACGTCCTCACCGTCACCGTCCACATCATAGAAGATAGCAGGGCCGACCAGATATTTCCGACCATCCAGCACCAGAACCTGCCGTTCATCATAGCTCATAAGCAAATCACAGTCCGGAGCCTGAATCACGGAATCGTCTGTGCCGAAACATTTCAGCACATCAAAACATTCGGTGACGTCCTTCACCTGGATACCTTTCCCTGGAAGCGCAGCAACCATCAGAATGTAATCGCTGTCTGTTGAACTGCTGTGCAGATCGGTGGCTTTCAGGCAGTGCCGGATTCCATCCAACATTTCTCCGATACCTGCCACCAGCAAGTCCACATCTACGTCCGCAGCATTGGCTTTACAATTCATTTCATTTTTGTTAAGCATATTTGTTCTCCTTTACCTTGACTGATCCCGCTGTCTCTTTTTCTGCCATTGTTCCAACAGCCGGATAATCGTATCTTGCATTTGCTTTGGAGTATAAGAGCGTGGAAAATACTTGCGGAGTACATCATTCTTGAGCGTGACCGTATCCAATTCGCTCTTTTTCTCTTCATTCATAATCGTGTTCATAGCTTCCTGGGTACATATACCTGCCTGACTGAGCTTTTTAATCCGCTGTGCCTGAGACAGCGATGGAGTGGACTGTCCGTAATCCATAGCTTCCAGGAAACCTTGCTGTTCCTCTTTTTTCAGAAAAGATAATTCCACCGCCGGGTTGAATGCAATTTCTTTACGATCCACCATATCCAGAAGCTCCGGGATCAGATTGGTCAAATTGATAAATCGCTGAACCTGACGGGCGCTTTCACCGGTTTGCTCAGCAATAATCTCTCTGGACTCTTTTCCCTGAAAATCCCGGCCAACTTGGCCGGAATTTTCCTTAGACGGTCTTCCAGCCCTTCTAGCCATCGCATCCATCTTCATTTTGTAGGCAAAAGCACGCTCACTGGGGAGAAGCGTTTCCCTTTGAAGATTGGAGTCCACCATGGCAATGGTTGCGGTATCATCATCCATCTGCCGGACAATCACTGGCATGGTTTCAAGTCCGGCAAGTTCCGAAGCCCTCATACGCCTATGACCTGCCACTAATTCATATCCGCCCTCCGGACGGGGGCGGGCAAGTGCTGGAGCCAACACGCCAAATTGTGCCACGCTTTCTACTGTGCGTTGCATGGCTTCATCATCCACCACCCGGAAAGGGTGATTTTTGAACGGGTGTAATTCAGAGAGCGGAATCTCCTGAATCCGTTCAGACTTTTTTACAGGCATTCATAAAACCCTCTCTTTCCCGGCTGTACAGCCGTTTTTCTATTATGAGAACAGCACCTCTTTGACCAGTTCCTGCTTTGATTTTCCAATCGTAGTTCGCCGGTCATGCCCCGGAACGTGTACCGGCGTACACATCTCCAGTACCCGGCTGTAAATTCTGGCGTGTGCCACATCTTCAGGATTACGGAGCTGGCTGATCGTCAGGTTTGTTGTGATAATCAATGGAAGCCCTGTCTTATAGCGTTCATCAATAACAGCGTAAACCTGTTCCAACGCATACTCGGTATTCCGCTCAATTCCAAGATCATCAATAATCAGCAGAGAGAAGCGGTTGAAAGAAGCAATATAGCGATACCGCTCATCCGAATACATGGCACCCATCTGGTTTAGGATTTTGGAAAAATTGGTCATCAGGACGGGAACACCTTTTTCCAACAATGCATTAGCAATACAAGCGGCCAGGAATGATTTTCCTGTTCCAACATCGCCCCAAAGCAAAAGGCCAAGGTTTTCCGCCTTGACTTTCTTCCAATTTTCCGTATACCGTTTCGCCATCTGGATGCTGGGAGTATCTGTCGCTGACGCAAATGTCCAATCCTGAAGATGTCTCTCCTGAATACCTGCCGCTTTCAGACGGCGAACGTAGAGCAGCTGTTCTTCCTCCTTCATGCGCTGTTCCTGCCGTTCCCGTTCTTCCTTCTGGCATTTACAGATACAGGGCATGAGCCGTTCTTTGCCCTCAAATGTGATCCGACATTGAACCGGCGTATGACATTTCCCACAATAGAGGAGTCCATCTTCGCCGAGATACTGCTGCGGCCCAGGTTCTTTCTGAACCTGAATACGATCCAGAAAATCGTACATTGTATTCATAAACTTTCTCCCTCCTTGTACCGGTAGTTATCATGGCTGTAGGCGGGCAGTTTGGACTGTTTGGAATCCCGTCTTGCCCAACTGCGGATGGTAGCTAAATGATTTTTATAGTGCCTTCCGCTGGAAGCCATATATTCCGACAATCGTTCAATGCGGCTCTGATAGTCTGCTGGAAACTCAGTTTGGAGTTTTTGCAATTCTTCGTCCGAAAGAAGTACATTCTGATACATTCCGTACCGATGACGAGAGGGTTGTGATACTGTTTTTGCCTTCTCATCCGTACTTAATTGTTCTTTACTTGATCCTTCTTTACTTCTTTGTGCGGGAGTTATCGTATCCGGCGGAACCGTATTCGGGCTTACCGTATCCGGCTTTTCCGTACACGGTGAATCCATACACGGCTGTACTCTCGGCTTTTCAAAAATCACATACTCTGTCTGTCCCAAGCGACCATTCGGTTGACGAAGCTGATGGCGTTCCAGATAGCCATGTGTTTCCAGCTCTTTCAGCGCGGTGAGAATACCGTCTACACCTTCCAAGGAGATTGCCGCAAGTCCTCTCACAGAGTAGTGCCATGTATCCGGCAGGCTGAGAAGCATGGAGAGAAGCCCCTTTGCTTTCAGACTCAGTGTCTGATCCCTCAGATGGTAGTTACACATGGTTGTGTAATTGGCGTTTTTCTCTACCCGGAAAACTGCCATCTCAACCACCTCCTTACGGCGCTGTACTCGTTAGCAACATATTTTTCACTTCACACAACCTCCTTGCATTGCTTACTTTTTGCTTCTGCCAGTAACGGCAGAAACAAAAAAAGAGCGGTTACCCGCCAGCCAGGATTTCTCCTGACGGCAGATAACCGCTCTATGTTCAATACTATTCTTTTCTGATCTGGCATTTCCTCCGTTACGCTGCCAGCGGCGCAGATTGCATTATATAATTAAAATTCTCTTTGTTTCGGGTCAAAAACAAATAGAACCAGCCACAAAGCCTTGATTTTCAAGGTCTTTCTGTGTTGGTTCTATTATTACACAGTCATCTTTCGTGATGACAAGGTTGATTTGCCTGCGCTCAATGGCTCTCAACATTCTCTGTAAATCAGGACGCTCCATATTAAGACCTGTGAAGCCATCGTCCTGATAGACTGCCACAACCTCCCATCCCTGCTTTTCGCAGTATTTTTCCAGCATATCACGCTGGTTTGCGATACTGGCACTTTCGCCTTGCAGGTCATCGTCCTTTGACAGCCTGCAATAGACCGCTGCACGATACCCTCCGGCAAGTGCCGAACCGATTGTTCTGTATTCCATTTCGTTCATCATAGCCATTTACCCACACAATCCAGACGGTATCTGGCTCT
>NZ_QUJI01000017.1:0-44904 GCF_003480545.1 Clostridium sp. AM29-11AC | reverse complement strand
CATCATAGCCATTTACCCACACAATCCAGACGGTATCTGGCTCTTTTGAACCTCATCTTCATTATACTTCAAATCTTTCTTTTTAGCAAGATATTCTTTCGTATTTGCCTTGCCGTATTTCTGGGAAATCAGGCTGACGAACACATCAGTAGCGTCAAGTTCCCCGTCAAATACAGTGGTCACATGAATCTCTGTTTTGTTTTTTGCCATAGGCAGTTATCCTCCATACATGAAAATAGCCAGACACATGGTGTCGGCAACGAAGTCCGGCAACGGGCTTCAAAAGACCTTGCAAACAATCTCAATCTGGCGGTGGTTACTATTTATACTTTTCTTTTATTTTTCTGTTGTTTTGGTTGTAATAAGGGAAAAAAGCCCGGAAATAAGGGATTTTCCCCGGCAACCGGCTCGGCAACGGGATAGCAACAGGGGGTGCAACGGGCTGTCATTTTCAGAATGGAAGCTCCATCTGTTCTGTGACCTCCACAAAACCGTCCATCGTTTTTTCAGACGGGTTGCCGGAGTCCGTTGCCGGGTTTTCACGCTCCCAGCCCTTTTGTCTGCCATATTCAGAAAACATCCTTGGGTTCGGGAAGTACCGCCAGCGGCCAATGCACTGGTTCATAATCTCGGTGATTTCCCGGATTTCCCATTGCTTCGGCTCGTCAAAGGCATGGGTCAAGGCTTCCTTGTAGAGCTGCTTGGAGCAGACCATGCTCCCGGTGTACTTATCAAGATACGCCTGTATCATCCCGGCTTTGGTGTCCTCCGGCATAAAGTCCCGCTGGTGTTCTTTGAGATACCGCTGCATGGCGGGGCTGAAAGCCAGCTTGAACCTGCCGCTTCGGTAAATCTCCATCGCTTCCGCCCACATCTGCTTGATATAGGCTCTGGAAGCGGCTTCGTCCTCCAAAATGTGAACCTCGGCTTGCTCCGGGTACACCATGACCGGGATAAAGCGGCGGTTGCCGGAACGGTCAAGGGGAAGAAAATCAAGGGCATTGGAAGTGCCGCCAAACACGCGCTGACGAGGACGGTCTGCCGGGTGGGTTTCATAGGGTATCTTGTAAACCTCTTTCTGCCGGCTTAAAAATGACTTGATTTCCTCAATGCTCTTGGCGTTGGCGGTTGCCATCATTTCCGACATTTCGATAATCCAGTGACCTTGCAGCTTGCGGTACACATTGTCATCATCCAGCTTCCGCAAATCATCGGAGAACCACTCGTCCCGGACTGCCAGCAGACGGAAGAAGGTGGACTTGCCAGCCCCCTGACCGCCTACCAGACAGAGCATGATTTCAAACTTGCACCCCGGCTGAAAGGCTCGTGAGATTGCACCCAGCAGGAACAGCTTCAACGCTTCATAGGTGTAATCATCTGCGTCAGCCCCCAGAAAATGCCGCAGGCAGAAACGGATTCGTTCTGTCCCGTCCCACACAAGGGCACTTAAATAGTCCCGGATGGGATGGTACTTGTTTTCATTTGCCACAATCCCGATGGCGTTATCAATCTTTTTCTCATTGGTAAGCCCGTAGGTTTCTTCCAGATAAAGAAGCAGATACTTCATATCCGTATCGTTCAGGGCAGTGTTTTCTCTGTGGAAGCCGATGGGCTTTATGATGTCCTTGCGGTCAGTCAGGATGTTGTATGCGATAGCCCCGGAAAGCAGAGGGTCACACTGGAATACGGTCAGGCAGTTCCGTATGCTCTGACGGACACCGCCTTTCTCGGTAGTTTCCAGCCCCGCCTTGATTTCCTCAACACTCTGGGGTGGCTGCATAGCGTTCATGGTGTTTTTTAGTTCTTGCTGCGTCTGCGGCTGCAAGCTCTGCCATTCGCTGTTCAAGCTGTATCACATCCTTTCCATAGTCCGTAATCAAAGCCGCTTTTTCCTCTGTATCCCCGAACAGCAGCACATCCAGCAGATATTCCACTTGGTCTTGCTTCTGTAAGGCTTCCACAAACCGGGGATGAAAGGCTTCCTCCGGGGAGTGCGGGGCGTAGTCCGTTCTCCATGCCATAAGCAAGTGAAGATAATCGGCAAGGATACGGAAGCAGCGGTTCTTTGCTTCCTGAAACTGTTCCTCTGGGGATTTCTGCCGGGGTTTGGGCTTTTTTGCCTTTTCCGGCGGCTTCCAGTCCTCATAGGAAAGCCCAAAGTCCTGTGCCAGTTGTACGGCGGCTTCTTTCTTTCCCATCCCATACAGGGCGGCGGTAAAATCAATCACATCCCCATCCGCACCGCAGCCGAAGCAGTGGTAACGCCTGTCCAGCTTCATGCTTGGGGTCTTATCGTTATGAAACGGGCAGCAAGCCATCCCGTTCCGACCTGCATGGATTCCATAATGCTCTGCAGCCTGTCTTGTTGTGACGGACTGCTTCACAGCTTCAAATACATTCAAATCTATCCCTCCTTGATTCGTGGGAAAGCTTCCCACGCTGTCACGGTGGTCGCTGAATGGATATGCAAGCATATCCGCCCAGCTCGTCACTCGTGCAAATAAGAAAAGCACCTGACATTCTCTGATTGAAAATGGCAAGTGCCTGTTAAAGTTCCATATCCTGTTGTCTGTGTTTCGCCTGTGCCGGGGCAGTTCTTTGAACCTTTTTCTCGTCTGCCTTATCCTGCAAGACTTCTTTGATGGGCTGCTTCTTTGGCGGCTCTTTGCTTTCCTCTGTGCCGGGTGTGGCTTTCCGTACCCAGTAGCGGATGTCCCACAGTTTCTTCAAATCAGCCTGCACCTCGGTCAGCGGTACTTTCAGCTCTGCGATTTCGCTGAGAAGTTTTTCCTGCTCCTGTTGCAGCTCCTTTTGGGTGCTGTCCTTATCGTCTGGGTGCTTGGCAAGGTAGGCGGCGGCTTTCGCATACCGGGCAACCTCCGGGTGTTCCTGTTTGAATTTCTCCTTTGTTTTCTTAAAAAATATCTTCTGGTACTTCTCATAGACAGGCTTACATTCCTTGCAGTCTGTCCGGCTGGCAAGAATCCCGTCAATCACTTTGCTGCGGGTTTCCTTTGGCTTCATCTGATTGCGGTAATCTGCGGCTGATTTCCCGGAAGATTCCAGAAATGCTTCTAAGTCCTCCACAGTGGAAAGCCCCTTTTGCCGGAGATAGGACAGGGCTTCGCTGACTGCCTTTAAGTCCTGTGAAGTCCCCCGGTTCTGTCCAGCCCTCGTCCAGTCCTTCCGTTCTTCCTTTCGTATCTCCATATACTTCATCAGCAGATTTGGAAGAAAGACCGCTTCCTCCGCCGCTTTTTGTGCAAGCAGCTCCTTCCGTTTTTCTCCCAGCTCGGTAATCCAGCCTTTGAGGTTTTGGATAAGCTGCCGGATAGACTTCATCAGGCGGTTGGTGGCTCTGATTTCCCGGTTCAGGTTGCCGATATTTGTTTGGATACCACGCTTTTCCATCTGCCGGATGGCAGCACCCTCATGGACAGTGGGAACTATATCAAGCCCCTGTCTGGCATAGGAACGCAAGTCCACACGCTCCGGGCGGTCATTGGCTTCCAGATAGCGGTTCTGGATGACCTCCCATTCATGCCGCCAGATTTCACAATACTTCTGGTCATTCCAGTCCACCGTATCCTCCTTGTGGCTTTTCCACCTGCCGGACGGAAGTTTTATCCGTTCCCCGTTCTCATCAAGGTCATAAACCTTGCGGCTCTTGGGAAGCCATTTTCCATGTTCGTCCATTGCCCGCATAGTCAGCAGGACATGGGCGTGGGGATTGTGTCTCGACGGATGGGGGTCATGGATGGCAAAGTCAACGATCATGCCTTTGGAAACAAACTGCTGCTCACAAAACTCCCGGACAAGGACAGCGTACTGGTCAGGCGGTATCTCTCTTGGGATGGTAAGCACCCACCGCCTTGCAAGCTGGGAGTTCCATTGCTTCTCCACCGCTTCGGCGGCATTCCATAAGGTATTGCGGTCTGCATACTCCGGCGGGGCATTAGGTGGGAGCAGGATTTCATTGTGGACGATACCACGCTTTTCCGGGTAGTGCTTCACTTGCTGGTCGTATTCACAGAACAGCTTTTCGCCACTCTGGTAAGCAGCGGCGGCAACCGCAGACTGCCGCTGGCTGCGCTGAACAATCGTGATTTCGTTGTGTGGACAGGGCATTTCGTGTCCCTCCTTTCGGTAATTGGTGGATGGGGTGGCGTTTTACCACCTCATTTTGGGCAGAAAAAAAGCAGGAGACCTTTTTTCAGATTTCCTGCTCGTTGTGCCGCTGTGTGGGCGGCGAGTATTTAATTGTAAAAGTTCGGGACAAGTTGACCCGATGTGTGTGGAATAGCAAACGGAAAGTTATTCATCAAAACTATTATAAACTGGTATTCCTAAAATCCTTATCTTCAACCCATCATTGTAACCTGTTTCTGATTCTAAATCTAACTGATGATATTTCGTAATGTCATACAAAATTGCCCTATAATGAACACTACCTCCGTCCTTATATCTTATAGGAACAGGTATCAAAAGTACAAGTAAAACAATAACTGCGATAATAATTTTTGGTCTATTTTTCATTTACTTTATCTCCCGTATAACTTCAAATTTATTGCTGACTTCATTATACTTCACTGCCTATCGAAAAGATAGCATATTTTATGAAACTTGTCGTCTGGGAACAGCTTGCAACGCAAGGTATCCCCAGATGGCAAGTCCACAAAAGGGTAGCTGGCGGCAGCCAGCGCAGGGGAAGCGTAGCGTCCCCTGTTTGATTTGGAGCAGACCATGACTGCGGAAAATCACAGCCCTCCGGCGAGGAGCCTTCGGAGAACGCAATGCACCAACCTTTGGGTGGTGTATAATTGCGCCCTCTTCCAGAGGGGCAGCCTACTGACGGCGGCTCTGGAAGCGATTATGACCGTTCCCGGTCTGGCTGCTTTCTCTTGGGCTGTGGCTTCTGCGTCCTCGTCTGTGCCTTGGCTTCTGCAAGCCTGCGCCGGATGGAATTGTCCCGCTTCTGGATAAACCGCTGCTTCGTATCAGCGATAAAACGGCGGCACTCCGGCTCCGGGATGGCGTCCAGCTTTCGGATGGTACTCTCCACAATCTCCCTTGTCTGCTGGTCACGGATAACTGGCACGATTTCTTTCAGCCCCGCAATGGTGTCCTCCTTTGTACCAGCGGCGTACTGATAGACCATAGCCAGCTCGTCTTTAGAAAAATTCATCTTTATTCTGCGCCCTCCTTTGCTGTACTGTTTTCGGCAAATACTTTTTCCATAAGCTGCCGGGTACTATCTTTATGGAACAGCAGTTTCAAAAACAAACTGACCTGTTCATCCATGATGGCTTCCGGGTGGGGAAGGTAGCTTTCCAGCATACCGCCACGAGTACAGAGCCGGTGCGTTCGTTCCTTTCGGGTAAGCTGCTTTAACTGGTGCTGCAATGCCTTTTCATCATTGATGGCTTTCCGCAGTTTCTTTTCGCTTTTCTCCAACTCCCGGTTTAACTTTTCCAGCTTTGAGGTATCAGGCAAGGGCAGCGTCCTCCTTTCCCGGTATCAGTACATAAATCCTGTTTGGTTCTCCAACACCCTGACGCACTCGCATGATCAGTCCGGCGGTTTCCAGTTCATTCAGAGAACGCTTGACCGTCATGGGGCTGCGGGACAGAACGGCGGCAATGGCTGTGACAGGGAAGCAGACAAACAGGATTCCGTTCTCGTCCTCCTGTCCTTTGGATAGCATAGCATCTAACATCCGGCAGTACATGACCTTTGCGGTGCTGCTGACTGGAAATCCTGTCAACGCTCTGGGAAATGGCATACAGGGCGGCAAGGGTGTGTCTATCGTCATAAATTCAAAATTCATTCGGTGTGTTCCTCCTTCTTTTTTGCTCGTTTGGATAAATAACGGGGGCAGTCAACCACAACCGCCCGGAAGCTCTGCTTGCACCCATGCTGGCATTTCCGGCATAATTCGTTGTAAGTGACACGCCCCCGGTCATTGAGGTAAAAAGAAAGCTCATGCTTCCTCTTTTTGCTCATTCTCGGCATATTGCGTTTCCTCCCGTTTTAGTGTATAGTTTCGGGGCGATTTTCGGCAAAATTACGGTCATAGAGCCGTCTAAAATCTCCAGAAGTATCAGCAATAGGGTAGACTATCCCCCTATCAGATTGTCGTGTTTCGGTATCATTTCGGTATCAGTTCGCCAGTTCTCCCCGGTGTCGTTCCTCCCCTGAATCTCACAGCGGCGTATTGCTCCCTTTGGTACGCTCGTTTCGGTCAGGGTTCCTCCATATCCCTGCCAAAAGTCATGGCGCTACATCGCCGGGGAAGCATATCCCACACAGGCTGGTCATTCGATTGGAATAATCCATCGATGAACTACCTGTATCATAGAACATTTTTGTGCCCTGTGCCGTATGTCCACAAAGTAGGAATTAAGGGTAAAAATCAGAAATTTCCACGATTGCGGAAAGTATGATATAATCCAGTTAAGCGGCAGTAATGAAACCGCCGGAAAGGAGCGTGCGCCCATGAAAGGAGCGACAAGCATACAGGAACGCCTTTGGGAACTCCGCAAGGACAAAGGCTTAAATCTGGAAGAATTATCAGAGCTGACGGGCATTTCCAAATCAGCTCTTGGCAGTTATGAAAAAGAGGATTATAAGGAAATCAATCATGGCAACCTTATCACGCTGGCAGACTTCTATGGGGTTTCCGTTGATTATCTGCTGTGCCGGACAGAGAACCGGGAGCAGATCAACACGCCACTAACAGAGCTGCATTTGAATGATGAGATGGTGGCACTTCTGAAAGGCGGTCGGATTAACAACCGTCTGCTCTGTGAGCTTGCCACTCATAAGGACTTTATCAAGTTTCTTGCGGACATTGAGATTTATGTAGATGGGATTGCCACCATGCAGATTCAAAACCTCAACGCCCTTGTCGATACTGTCCGGCATGAAATCATTGAACGGTATCGCCCCGGCGAAGACGACCCGCATTTGAAAGTGCTGCAAGCCGCCCATATCAGCGATGATGAATATTTCAGCCACATGGTTCTTGATGACCTCAATCTCATTATCCGGGATATTCGGGAAGCCCACAAAAAGGACAGCGAGAGTGCGCCCCAGACCACCGTTGCCGATGAATTGAAAGAAAATTTGGAAGCGGTTGAAAATTTCAAGGGCAGTCGGGATGAAAAGCTGGTTGTCCTTTACTGCAAGCAGCTCGGCATCAACTATAAAAATCTGTCAGACGAAGAATTTCGCTGGCTCATTCGGATTCTACAAAAATCAAAGAAAACAGGAACTCCTATCAGTCAAAGGAAAAAACGGTAAAGAAAAACCGCTGTTGCATGGTTGTGTTTGCTTCCATGTAGCAGCGGTTGGTGCTATACTTATTCAGTTAAAATTTCAAAGCGATAAAGTGGAATTTATCTTAGAAATTACAGCAATGTTATTTTGATAAACTTTCAAGAATTGAAATATCATGCTTATCTTTATCTCTTAATTCATAACTTGAATGGAAAACTCTTTGGCCTTTTAAGGATATACAAGGAATTGTTTTTCCTTCAAAAAAAGCACTACCAAAGTAATCTTTTTCAAACTCATACCAGCCACCCTCTAAATCAGCTTGTTTTGAAGTTCCGTCCTCACTTAAAACGAACGGGTGAATGTCTAAGTAACCAAGTTCATCACTATATAACTCTATTCTAACCGGTTTCCAGTCTGTATCAATTTTATAGCCCAGATTCAAAAGCACATTTAACAATTTTTCCGTATGTTGAGCATCAAAATTTATATCTATATCTCTATGAATTCTTGTTTGTTTACCAGCTAAAATATCTACACCCCATCCGCCATCCAACCAGTATGTAATTCCAGTATTTTCGAATAATTCTATTACTTTCATTAAATCTTCTTTTGTTGTTATTTCTTTTCTACCCATACAAAGTCTCCTTTACAACTTCTAATTTGTAATAATCATTCTACCATACCGTTATGAATAAATCAACTCATGTAAAACAATTTCTTCTGCCCGGTTGTGAATGTTATTGCAACGCTGCACCCATTCCATTTGACGGGTACGCTTCAATTCCTCGGTCACGCCCTCGGCAGCTTTCATCTGCTCCATGATGGTGTCTAACCGTTTCTGTGCCTGTTCGTTCAGGTCTGCAAGATATGTCCACAATTCCCCGGTCAGGGTCAATGTGTGTAATCTGGCTGGGCAGACTTCTCTTAAATATTCCCGGTGCATCCGTCCGTACTTTCCGATGGGGCGGTGTTCCTCCGGCAACTTCAAGTCCGGGATGTAGTAATCTCCAACAAGGATATAATCAATTCCGTTTTCTTTTATTCTTGGTTTCAATTCGCTCATGTTCCTTACCTCCTGTGGAAGCAGGCTCGTCTGGTACTAACTCAATCACATCGGTAATCTCACAATTCAGCGTTTCGCAGATACGGGCTAATGTATCCATGCTGATGTGCTTTCCCTCTTTGCTCATGTTGGCAATCATATTTGTTGTCATACCAGCGGCAAGCCTTAAATCCTCTTTTCTCATATCACGCTCTAACAGTGTGTGCCAGAGTGGTTTATAGCTGATGTGCATATTGTTTTCCTGCCTTTCTATCCATACCACCGGGGCGGCTGCCCCGGCAGGAACTTTTCTCTTATTATAGCACCAATCTTGTGAAATCACAATTTATTCTTGTAGCCTGCCGCTGATACCGTCTGGATTGGCTTTTCCTTTCTTTTTGTTCCCTTTAATTAGCCATGAACTGCTTCATACCCTGAGACTTTGCGCCGGGGTTGTCGTTGCCGTAGCCTTCGAGCAGGTTGATGGCTCCCCAGATGCCGAGACCTGCGCCGAGAGCGATAACGAGGGTCTGAAGAACGGTTACTGCACTGTTGAAAAATGCCATATATTTTTCCTCCTTGATAGAAAATAGGGTTGGGAGCTTCTATCCCAACCCGTGATTGATTGGTTCTTGAGCTTCCAGCGGCTGATTAGCCGAAGAGACCGGAGAGCAGAGGTACAAGGGTAGTACCGATGAGAGCGACACCGCCACCAGCCATGAGCTGCTTCATGCCCTGGGACTTTGCGCCGGGGTTGTCGTTGCCGTAGCCTTCAAGCAGGTTGATTGCACCCCAGATGCCGAGACCTGCGCCAAGAGCAATCACGAGGGTCTGAAGAACGGTTACTGCGCTGTTGAAAAATGCCATATACGTTTCCTCCTGATATTTGAAATGGATTTTGAAATGAAAAAAGCCCTCCACAATACCGGAGAACCGGTCGGAGGGCAGAGACAACGAGACTATTCAACTGCAATCATATCTATCACCACCACCTTTCAAGGGAAATAGGGTCAATCATCTTTGCCGGTGCGATTCACCAAGCCATCCCTTGCTTTCGCAATCTTCTGGATACGGCTTGTCAGTTGGGCAATCGTTGCACTGATTTCATGCTGATTATCCGCATAGAAGTAGCCATCATAATTGCTGCAAATAGGTTCACCTTTGCTTCGCAGGGAATTGACGATTCTTCTGATTTCTGACCCTTTTACATGAAAAACGGCTTCAAGCGTTTTACTTGAAACCGGATTGTTGGAACCTCTTTAATACTTGGACAGGTATTCACAGAATGTTTCCTCAATATTGAATTGGGGAGTTTTTTCCATTAAGACCCTCCTTTAATCGGCATCGACTACTACAAATTCATCACCTGCCTTTAATTTCAATCTACGACTCAGAAACTGTTCGATGTTGAACTCATTCTTTTTGTCGTAGTCTGATGTGTACTTATAGTTCGGATGCTGTGTCAGATCGTACTTGTCAGACAGAAACGGTCTCACACCACGCAGCTGCAAGATGCACTTACCACCATCCAGAACTGCCAGCTCATCCACAGTAGCAAGGTCTTTCCCCAGCTTCTGATAATTCATGCCGTAGGATGGGCTGTTGCCTCTGGTATTTGAAGTGTTGTAGGTGTCGATGGTCTCTTTTCCAAGTGCCTGATTCAACTCTTTCAGCGTGGTCGGCTCAGAACCGCCGAGGAAAATACGGGAATCCATGTTGCCAATGATGGTGTCTGAATTGTCCTTATAAATGGCTTTCAGCTGAGACTGTGCCTGAAGGACGAGACAGGCAGATATTTCACGACTCCGGATGGTCGCAACCAGCTTTTCCAGATTGGGAATCTGACCGATATTTGCCGCTTCGTCAATCAGACAGCGCACATGAACCGGAAGTCTGCCGCCGTACACATCATCTGCTTTCTCACAAAGCAGATTGAACAGCTGGGTATAAATCATGGAGATCAGGAAATTAAAAGTCGCATCCGTATCCGACATAATCAGGAACAGTGCTGTTTTCTTGTCTCCGAGGGTATCTAACTGCAATTCGTCATAGGCTGTAATGTCCCGGACTTCCTGAATATCGAAGGGAGCAAGTCTCGCACCGCAGGAAATCAGAATACTCTTTGCCGTTTTACCGGCAGCCAGCTTGTACTTCTTGTACTGACGAACCGCAAAATGATTTGGCTTTTTCTTTTCCAGAGCTTCAAACATCAGGTCAACCGGATTCTGGAACTCCTCATCGTCCTCACGCACCTCCATTGCGTTTAAGAACTCAATCAGAGTGGAGAAGTTCTGTTCCTCTACCGGTGCTTCATAGTGGATATAGCCAATCAGAGCGCAATACAGAAGGGTTTCTGCTTTCGTCCAGAACTCGTCACCGGCTTTCCCGTCGCCTTTGGTATTGGCAATCAATGTCGTCACCAGCTTCAGGATGTCTTTTTCTGAATGGATATAGGCGAATGGATTGTAGTGCATCGACTTTCTAAAGTTGATGGTGTTGAAAATCTTGATGTTATAGCCATGCTTCAACAAAGCATTGCCGCACTCGATGACAATGCTGCCTTTCGGGTCTGTAACCACATAGCTGGAGTGCATCTGGAGAAGATTCGGTTTCAGCCAGAACCTTGTTTTTCCTGAACCTGAACCTCCGATAATCAAAACATTTTTGTTTCTGGCATTGGCAGGATTCTTCGGTCGGTTGGACATCATCAGCCGTTCCGTTTTCGTCAGGATGATGTTGTCCTCAAACTTCGGAGCGGTGAACGGCTCAATGTCTTTGGCTGTACCCCAACGGGCAGAACCATACTCCACATTGTGCCGGTACTTCTTGGCGTTTTTGCTTTTCAGATAAACCGCAAGCCGAAGCCCTGCGCCACAGGCAATTCCCACCAGCAAATCCAGCGGGTAAAAGCTGGGAAGTGGATTGCCCAGAGCAACCGGAAGGACATAAAAAAAGCTGAGGATTTTTGCAGAAGAATCTGCACCCTCAGCCAACCGCCATGCTTCTCCAAGATTCGTTGCAAACAATCCCACCAGAATATACGGGATGTTCAGAATCAGGAGCTTTTTCAAATTGATTCTGTTCATCACAAATCACGCTCCTGTTTCTTTTCCCGAACCTTCCTGGGGATAGCTGCTACCATCTCTTTGAACTTCTTCAGCTGTGCCAGAACGCTCGGTTTCTTATCCTTCGTCAATGACCTTGCCTGATGTTCCTTACAGATAGCATCCAGGGCATCTGCGTCCTTGGAACGGACAAAGACAAGATAACGGGGAGGATCAACAGACTTGTCTTTTCTTACGGCAAAGTCCACACCGTATTTCCTGGCGAGCCTTTCAAAATCCCGGATGCCATCCTTATCAATTTCCACATTGGTGGCACCCTGATTCTGTCCCAGCAGCTGTTTCACGGACTGTTTTCCGTGAACCGCCGTATCTCTGGTTCCTTTTCTCGCCTTGACCTTTTCCCGGTGCTGCAAATATTTGCGAATACCGGCAATGATACTTCGAGCAGTCAGCCTTGTCGTGCTGATTGCCAGATTTATCGTCCTGTTTTCAACTTCTTCCTGCATGAATCATCACCTCCTGCAAGCAGTAGAGTGAATATCATCGTGCCATATCTCTGCGGTCGTAATACAGATTTCCTCTGGCAACATTGGCATGACTGATAATCTTGATGTTACCGGCTTTCTGGTTGTCCAGAGCTTTCTGATACCCGGCTTCGCTCAGATACAGACGGTTTCTCTCGCCTTTCCAGCCAACAGGGGATTCATTGGTCAGCACATCAAAGATAATCATATGCTTTGTGGCTTCATCGAATCTTGCCAGGTCCATATAGGTATGTCCCTGATACTCCTTGGCTCCTGCCTGTATCCTGCGGCGTTCCATCAGCTCTGCAATCGTTGAGCTTCTTTCCATGATGCCTCCTTACAGCGCATCTCGATCAGGGCTGCTCTTGCGTGGGGCAGAGTCAGCCTTGATAGGCGCATCTTCTTTTTTGACCATATCATCGGGCAACGGCAAAGCCATGATACTGCGCCCCATGCGGACGAAGGTTTCAGGCTGATGGAAATGTTCTTCAAACTGCTTCATCAGCTCCGGGGAAAGGGAGGAAAAATCCTCCTCGCCCAAACCGACAACCAGAAAGTCACCGGCGATGATGTCGTAGATCTCGCCGTCTCCGTCCCGCAACGCACGATTCAGGTCTTTCCCCATGATTTTTCCCTCATCGTGCATCACCAATGCGACAGGCTCATTAAAAGGATAAACAGCTTCAATGTCGCCACCGACAGCTTTCTGCAAATCCTCCAAATCGCAGCCGATCTGAACCTGCTGGGGATACATATAGGGCTTTACCAGAAGCACCGTCATGGTTTCTGCCTGTTCCTGCTGAATCTCACGTTCCTCCGTAGTGCCAAACTCAACGCCGGTAAAGTTCTCGGAGTCCAGAATGTACTCGGAATTGTAGTAGGCTGTTCTGACCTGTTCTTCTGCATCAGCACGGGACTTAGCTTCCACCGTTACCGTCTTTTCCAGCGTCTCCGTGATTTTTACATCGTATTCCTTCAAACTTCATTACCTCCATTTCCTCAGATATAAGAAAAGCGGCTATCCATGAACCTGTTACAGTTCATAAATAGTCGCTTCATGTTCCCACTGGGGGACACACATAGATTCCAGTTCCTCGATCAGTTCCTCCGGGGAAAAGAACAAATCCTCCGCATTTTTCAAAATCTTTTTGAAAGCCCGGTACTCCGTCACATAACCGGTATCATCAGACCCGATCAGCATTGACACACAGCGGACAATGGCAAAGTTCATATCCTCCATAAGCCACAGTTCGGTTTCATAGGTGGTTTTGATTTCATCCAAAACCGCCTGTTCCACATCGGAAATAATGAGACAGGCACGCTGGTCAAACAGTTCCATGCCACGGTAATTGAAGCATTTCTCATAGCCACCGGCTACGGAATACTGATATACCGTCTGTGCCGCACCTCTCAATGCGGTGCAAACCTCCGGCAGACACAAACCACCGGCATAGCCGATCTCATCTTCATCATACCCCTCATAATCTTCGGGAGAAAACAGCTCAAACAGCCAGTCGATTGCTTTACTCATTTCTCTTTCGTTAAACATCGGATTCACCTTACCTTTCCATAGATTTCTCTCGTTTCTTCTGCCATTGCTCCAGCAGCTGAATGATTTTATCCTCCATCTGCTTGCTGGTATAGGACTTCGGGAAGTATTTCCGCAGGGAGTCTGTTTTGAATGTCACCCTGTCCAGCTCGCCCTTTTTGACCTCATTCATAATCTCGCACATAGCGTCCAGCGTACACTCGCCCTCCTGTGCGAGTTTTTTGATTCTCTGTGCCTGTGAAAGTGAAGGCGCAGCCTGGGCAAAGTCCATAGCAGAAAGAAAATCCTGCTGTTCTTCTCTTGCCAGATAAGAAAGTTCCACCGCCGGATTAAATTTAATCTGACCGTTATCCACCATATCCAGAAGTTCGGGGATAAGCTCGGTTAAACGAATATAGCGTTGCACTTGTACACGACTATCGCCGCTCTGTTCAGCAACTTGATTTACTGCCCACGACTTCTGCCCAAGTTGGGCAGAAGTTAAATCACTTCTTGCACCTTGATGTTTCAGGGCATCTAACTTCATTTTATAAGCATAGGCTCTTTCACTCGGCAGAATGGTTTCTCTCTGCAAATTCGCATCGACCATCAAAATAATGGCGGCATCATCATCCATATCACGGACGATAACGGGCATGGTTTCTTTCCCGGCAAGCTCTGATGCACGGTGCCGCCTGTGACCGGAGATGATCTCATAACCGCCATCCGGGTCGGGACGGACAATCGCCGGGGTGAGAACACCGAAGTCACGGACGCTTTCAACCGTTTTCATCATATCTTCATCGTCTACCACCCGGAAGGGATGTCCCTCAAAGGGGTGCAATTCAGAAAGCGGAATTTCCTGCACCCGCTCCTGCTGGGCTTCGGCTCGTGACTGGTCGGTAGAGAAAATATCATCGTACCCCTTCAAGCTGATGTTTGCGCCTTTTTTCTGCATTTTTTAACACCTCCTTTGTCAGAACCCGGTAGGCATCAGCGACTTTTCCTTTGGGATCGTGCTTAAAGATACTGGCTCCTTCGGCACTGATTTCCTCTGCACGAACAGAACGGGGAATGTCTGTCTTGTAGACTTTCAGCTTTCCTCCATAACTTTCCCGGATCAGATTGCTGATGTCCTTGGAATAATTGGTTCTGCTGTCCACCATCGTCAGAAGAATACCCTCGATTTTCAATTTTGGGTTGATTTGTCGTCTGACCTTGTTGATGGTTTCCAGCAGCTGTTCCAAGCCCTTTGCCGGAAGATATGCCGCCTGAACAGGGATCAGCACATTGTCGGCAGCTGCCAAAGCATTGACTGTCAGCATACCCAAAGAGGGCATACAGTCCAGAAGAATGTAGTCATAATTCTGCTTGACCGTATCCAGGTACTGACGGAGAATGGTCTCCCGGCTCATGGCATTGACCAGGGAAACCTCTAAGCCTGACAGTTCAATATTGGCGGGCATCAAGTCCACACCTTCCGGGTGATGAAGAATGCCTTCGCCGGGGGCAATCGGCTTTTCCATCATAATCTTTCCCATCATGTCGGAAAGGGTGGGAGATAAGGTATCCGGGTACGGATTTCCCAGACTGACTGTTAAAGAAGCCTGCGGGTCTGTGTCTACCAGCAGAACCTTTTTGCCCTCCATCGCCAGTCCCACACCCAAATTTTCCGTGGTTGTGGTCTTGCCCGTGCCGCCTTTCTGGTTGACTACGGCAATGACGGTTGCTTTTTTCGACAAATATCTTTACCTCGCTTTCTATTCTGTGTATACTGCATTGATTACCACCTCCCTCCAAGTTTCCCCGAAGCCATATCATGCCTGACCTTTGCGTCATAGTGGGCGCTTATGGTGTAGGGGGCATTGTATATCGAAGCAAGTAAATACTGCTTGATATTGCGAACATCGGTTGTGTTCTCTTTGAAAGAACTCATTACAAATCTGATGTGTTCAGAATCCAGCTTCATAAAACTGCTTTTGACAATTTCAATGGGCTTATCATCACTGGCAATTCGTATTTGCTTCCGATTACTGCACATGACTTCAATAATCAAATGCAGAATTAGATCGAGTATCTCATGGTCATACGGATAATCCTGTTTCAGATAGTCCATAGAAAGCTGTTCATAAAAATACTGATAATATCGGGTAAATTCGTCAGTCTCATCGACTTCCTTTCCACAAAAACCGGAAGGAAAGAAAGGATCAGTATCACTAAAATCAATATAATTAGTATCAGTATTATTACCTTGTGCTTTTGACAGTTCTTGAATTGTGTTTTTGACAACTCCAGAATTGTCCTTTTGACAATTCAAGAATTGTCTTTCCACAGAACCGGAAATGAAGTTCTTTACATAGATCAGGTTCGGTTTCCCAAGTCCCTGTCGCTTGCGTTCTATCAGACCGCATTTCTTTTCCAGCTCATCCAGCAGCTTCACCGCTTTCTTTTCAGCACAGCCTAACGCACCTTTGATTTCTTCAATCGTGAAGATGATATAGACACGGCCTTCCTCGTCCAGCCAACCGTTCCGGGCTGAGAGGTTCATGCGGTCAAGCAGAATACCGTAAAGCAGCTTGGCATCGGTTGATACATTCCAGAAGCAATCCTCGGTGAATAGCACCTTCGGAACACGGTAGAATGCGAACATCTCCGCTTGCTGCCCATAGAAATAATCATACGTCACTCATCCTCACCACCTCTTTCTGCGGGAAATACTCTTTTTTCAGAGGGGTTCTGCGGAAAGTCGTATCCTTCAGTTTATACGGACATCTGACAAAATAGCAGAAGCGGTACTTCCATCGGGGTTGATAATACTCGCAGTCTTTGCAACATTTCGGCTTGTCACGGCGATTGCGTTCATACTCATACATATCAACGCACCCCCACTTCCTTCATAATCTTCCTGGTACACCAGCCGATGCAGGGATGATCCCGCCCATAAGGACAACCTTCACATTCCGACTTCGGCTTTGGGGATACGGAGATTAAGTAGTAACAATTTTCTTCGCCCAGACAGCAGCCCGTTTTATTGTTTTTCCAAAAATGACAGTAGCGGCAGTCGTTTGGCTTGTCTGGGGAATAGACGATTTTACTCAAAAATCAAACCTCCAATCTTTCAGATTTACCCATGAATTTTGGGCATAAAAAAAGAGCGTCTATCCATCCCCGATACAGGGGCAAATAGACGCTCTATGTACATGGTAGTATTCAATTTTATTTCTTATAACGGCTTAGCACTCGGAACATCCGCCTTTTGAATTAGCAAGGTTTTTAGCACGTTTTTTCGCCTAATTAGCTGGAAGCGCATTTTCATTAGCAAAAACGGCCCTTTTTCTGCTAATGATTAGCAGAAATTTTTGTCTTATCACAGCAGTTCGATTTTTTAGGGCTTGTCAAAAATCAGAATTTGAAGTAAAATTTGAAAACATTATTTCGTCTCAGCAATCACACTGGAATTTGTTAAAAAAAGCCGAAAACCCTTGAAAACAAAGGCTTTCGGCGTTGTTAGCTGGCGTCCCAAAGAGGACTTGAACCTCCGACCCCACGCTTAGGAGGCGTGTGCTCTATCCAACTGAGCTATTGGGACGTATTTAATTTTTTTGTCAGCCTCCGTAATTATCGGACTCAGCTCCCAACTAAGGTTTTTCCAAGGTGAGCGTTGTAACGTAACCTTAGGAGGCGAACGCTCTATCCTGCTGAGCTACAGAAACTTATTATTTATGCTGATTAATTAAACCAGCTTACTTATTATAAATGATCCGTCCCATAAAAGTCAAGCACAATTTTGATTTTGCCTATTTTTTCAAACATTTTCCGGCAAATATCCTATCAAAAATGGGATGTCTCCCACTTTTGTTCCACGTGAAACATCCCATCTCTGCTATGCTTACTAAAAGTCAGTATTTTTCTCTTCTCTGTACGGTCTCTGTCTGCTTTGGCCTGAATTTATCCCTTAAAATCGGCTATTCCCTGCATCCAGACTTTTCCCTTAAAGCGGCGTCCCACCTTCGGTTCTCCCAGAAGATCCTGTTTATTGATACATACTCTGAAGTGCAGATCATTGCATTCCAGCTTCATATCATAGATCTCTTCATCTGTGATCCTGTTTTTCTTCAGACAGATCTCTTCAATCTCTCCGATTACCGAGTATTGATCGCACTCAATCCCGCTGGGCATAAAACAGGTGTCAACGATGGTATACAGATCCTCCTTCATGGCCCGCCTGGAAGCCTGTGAGTACAGATCAATATCCTCAATAGTCAGCGACTCCATTGCCTCCGGATCGCCGTTTTTGGCTGCTTCCAGAAGATTATTTCTGTTTCTTGAAGCCACCTTGGCTTTCTCGATCTGCCTGGCAGTTTTTTTCACTGGAAGAAGAATTTTTCCGTGTACGGAAAGAGCTGACAGTCTGGCTGAAACCACCTCTGTGCTTTCCCTGCGCTTCTGGCTTCTCTCCCTGTATTCCAGGGCATTCGTCAGATAAAAAATCAGGGAAATTCCCACCTTGTACTCATCTAAGAGCCCTGCGTAGGTTTCCTTCTCCGTGTGCCGCTGAATCGAGCACTCTGCTGTAGATGTGACAGTGTCGCTGTCCAGATATGGATAGTAATACTCAATATCCAGCTCGTCATTTTCATCCATCTCTCCGAACATGGCAATTCCCATTCCCTCTGCTACCTCTGCCCTGACCTCGCAGAAATCTGTATCCCTGTCAATCTGAATACACCGGGATGCCCTGGCATCCTTGGACAGACATTTGAGCAGTGCCCGTATATCGCGGTTTTTCTGGTACATGCTGAACCCAACCGCGCGCAAATATTTATGCATCCTCTCTTTCTCCTCTTTATAAAAGCAAACGTCAAATCCTCATTTTTCCGCTGTACAGCCAGAAAAATCTCCTAATAGCCCAGCGCCATCTCCAGCGCCTCCTTCTCCTCAGCTCCCAGAAGCACATCTGTGCTTCCCTTCTCCACATCCTTCATATAGAGATAGCAGCCTTCCCGGCTGTGGACAGAATTTAAGATGAAGCCGGAATTATTGTCATCCAGGAGGGCAATCACAAAGCTCAGATTTCCTCCCATTCCCTTGAAGGCGTTGTATTTTACAATTCCAATCTTCTGATAGCTGGCTCTTACCTGTCTGGTCAGCGATTTGAGCTGATCCCTGCTCTCCCTGTCAGACGTCTGAAGAACGGCTGTTTCATCCAGGAGATCCAGAATTGTATCTTCCAGGGTTTCTGCATCCTTCCCTCTCATAAATATGTCGTATCTCCGGTACAGCTTCCTGTACTGGGTAAAGCAGACCAGAGTGATAATCATACACACCAGCGTCAGAACCGCAAGGCCGATGATCAGGAAAGCCGGATCAAAGGCAAGATTATTCAACAAACTATTTTCCATTCTCTGTTATCACTCCTGACTTTCTCTTCGTTAACCGTTTATAGACTGAAGCAGCTCCACAATTCTCTCGAGTTCCGCAGGGGAGTAGTATTCAATCTCTATTCTTCCCTTATTTTTATCCTTTTTATTGATGGTAACTTTGGTTCCCATGACAGACTTGAGTTTTTCCTCGATGTCCCTGTAGATAAAGCTCAAATCTCTCTCCTCTGTATCTGCCTTCTTTTCCTTTTTAGGAGCTGTCATCATTTTGACCAGCTTCTCCACCTGGCGGACGCTGAGCTGATTTTCTCTCACCTTTTTGGCAAGTTCATACTGCTGCTCTTTGTCCTCCAGACCCAGCAAGGCTCTCGCATGTCCTCCTGAAATAAGGTTTTCTACCAGCATCTGCTGAACTCTCTCGTCCAGCTTTAAAAGCCTCATGCTGTTTGTGATCGTGGCCCGGTTTTTGGAAACCCGTTCCGCCACCTCCTCCTGCTTGAGTCCAAATTCCTGTACCAGCATCTGATAAGCTTTTGCCTCCTCAATGGGGTTCAAATCTGCCCGCTGGACATTTTCTATCAGAGCGATCTCCAGTGTCTGCTGCTTCGTGTAGTCACGGATCAGCACCGGAACTTCCTTAAGCCCCGCCAGTTTAGCGGCGCGCCAGCGCCGCTCGCCGGCAATGATCTCGTAAAACTCTCCCTTTCTCTGCACCAGAAGCGGCTGAAGAATTCCAAAATTTTTCACTGATTCCGCCAGCTCATTGAGCTGATCCTCATTAAAATATTTGCGCGGCTGCTCCTGGTTCGGTTCTATCTGGGCAATGCTTACCAGCTGCTCGCGGCCGTTTCCCTGCCTTTCTGTCTTTTCTGCTTTCCCTTCTGCCCGCACAGTCTCCTTATTGCCGGCCTTTTCTGTCTTTCTGTTCTTTTTTGTATCTGACGGAGCTGCCTTTCCCTTTCTTGCTCCTCCCGGAAGAACCATATCCAGTTCCTCCAGCTTCGCCTTCCTGTCTACCGCATGCTCCGGTGTCTTCGCTTCCTCTCCCTGCTCTGCAATCTGGTGGCTATTCTCAGGTTGGGAATTTTCCTCCTTTAAATCAGGGAAATAAGCTCTCAGTCCCTTTCCAAGTCCTCTTCTCGCCATCTCTATTCTTCCCCTCTGCTGATTACTTCCGCTGCCAGCAGGCGGTAGCTCTCCGCTCCCGTCGAT
Organism: Clostridium sp. AM29-11AC; assembly: GCF_003480545.1. Lineage (NCBI taxonomy): Bacteria > Bacillati > Bacillota > Clostridia > Eubacteriales > Clostridiaceae > Clostridium > Clostridium sp. AM29-11AC. The sequence goes on along the minus strand of NZ_QUJI01000017.1, from coordinate 24,874 downwards.
TTGCTGTCGTACAGATTGATTGGCATTCCATGGCTCGGCGCCTCCGCAAGCCGTACATTTCTCGGAATAATCGTCTTGTAAATCGTTTCATTCAGATTACTTTTAACATTTTCAACTACTTCCAGGGACAGATTTGTTCTGGCGTCGTACATAGTAAACACCACACCTTCCAGCTCAAGCCCCGGATTCATCGTCTTTTTTACAAGGCCGATAGTCCTGAGCACCTGGCTCAGTCCCTCCAGCGCATAATACTCGCACTGGATAGGAACCAAAACCGTGTCAGCCGCCGTCAGAGCATTGATGGTAAGAAGGCTCAGAGAAGGCGGACAATCGATAATAATAAAGTCATAGTTATCTCTAACCTCCTCCAGGTGGTCTCTCAGGATAAATTCTTTTTGTTCCATATCCAGCAGTTCAATTTCAGCTCCGGCCAGATTTGAGTCAGAAGGCAGTACATCCAGATTTTCCTGAACCTGCTCGTGAAGACAGTCATCCAGTGAACATTCTCCCAGCATCATCTCATAAACCGTTTCTTCCATATATTCCTTTTCCAGTCCGAGACCGGTAGTGGCATTTCCTTGTGGATCGAAGTCAATAGCTAAAACCTTCTGTCCGGCTTCAGCCAGGCAGGCCGATAAATTGATCGCTGTTGTTGTTTTTCCCACGCCGCCCTTCTGGTTGGCAATCGCAATCACACGTCCCATGCTCTCTCCTTTTCTGCGTCATTCAAAAGTTCATTCCATAGTATAGCACATCTTTCATTCTTTTCCTACAGGAAATCTCCCCAATTTCCCATAAATGTTTCACGTGAAACGTTGATAGCTATCCAAAATGCAGTTCCACGTCTCTCTCGCCCTGAAACGATTCCTTGATTCATATTTCAGATTTTTCGTCTGTCTTAACCGAACTGCCTCTGTTTTCATCCTTTAATAAACAGTTTCTCATTCCCGCTGTCTGTGATATAATTTATCTGAACTTCACCTGAGTTTACCGGTTCCTACAAAACTCAGTATGAAACAGTCCAAGGAGGCAAAACCATATGAAGATAGACAACAGAGTTATGTCCCTGCTTGCGCTGACTTCCGGCGCCGCAGCGGCCACTTCCCTGATCAACCGATATATCCGCTTTTCAGCCGTTTCCAAAAAACTTTTGACAGAGCTTCACCCTCTCTGCTTTAAATGGCGTTTTGGAAATATTTATTTTACAAAAACAGGTTCAGGAAAGCCCCTGCTCCTGATCCACGATTTCCACTTCGCGTCCAGCGGCTGCGAGTGGAGCCAGATTATTGGGGAACTAAAAAAACGTTACACCGTCTATACGATCGATCTGCTGGGGTTCGGCCGTTCCGAAAAACCAAACCTGACTTACACAAACTATCTTTACGTCCAGCTCATCTCCGATTTTATCAAATCTGAGATCGGCCACCGCACCAATGTTATCGCCACTGGCGGCTCAGTGGCCCTGACGGTAATGGCCTGCAATGCCAATCCCGAGCTTTTTGATCAGATTGCGCTGATTAATCCGGATCCTCTTTCCCTCTGCGGACAGGTTTACGGAAAAAATGCCAGACTGTACAAATTGATTCTGGATCTTCCCATTGCCGGAACTCTGTTCTATCACATAGCATCCAGCCGCAGACTGCTGGAGGAAGCATTCAGGGAACGGTTTTTCTACAATCCTTATTCCGCAAAGCCAGCTTATATAGACCGCTACTATGAGGCTTCCCATCTGGGAGGCTGCCCGAAGGCCATTTTTTCCAGTATGGAATGCGGCTACACGAAATGCAATATCTCCAATGCCCTCAAAAAAATTGATAACAGCATTTTCATTATCGGAGGAGCTGAGGAACCTTCCATCGCAGACACCATAGATGAGTACCGTCATGTAAATCCTGCTGTTGAATATGCGCTGATTCCTAAAACAAAGCATCTTCCTCAGCTCGAACAGCCCGAAAAGGTGCTGAACCTGCTCACCATCTTTTTTTCATAGGAGGTCATAGGTGGAATCGTTGAAAGGCCGGAAGCAGTAATTTATGTTTCTGGCACACCAGAAGAACCGTTGACTCTGTTTAACATTCCATTATTACATTTTATTCTAACAGGAAAAATAGAGAAGAAACGGACATGGCAGAATAGAAAGATTATAATTATATAAACATTTTCCAGCCCCGCCAAGGATAAGAAAATCCCGTGAGGCTGGAAAATCGCTCTGAAATAATATGTCCCCTGTCTGGAAATGTCTGTGCTTTCCCATCACAAAATCTGATATGGCTGTGGCAGATGCCCTGTCTTTAAATCAAAAGTCAAACTGCCTTATTGTGCTCTCTTTATCTGAGCGGCTCCTTTGACGGCATTCCCGCCTTGCGCGGATACCTGGAAGAGGTGGCCTTTATCTTCTTTACCTTCACCAGCGTCCGCTCGTCGGAATTGGGAAGGCTGAACCTCTCAATTTTCTCAATCTCTCCTCCCAGCTTGCTGATTGCTCCCTGGCCGTTCACCAGTTCCTCATCCAGTTTTCCTGATTTATAGGACACAAAATATCCGCCCGGCTTCACCAGAGGCATGCAGTATTCCGACAGTGTAGAGAGATTCGCTACCGCCCTGGACACGCAGATGTCAAATGTTTCACGTGAAACACGATTTCTTCCAAAATCCTCTGCCCTCCCATGGACAGCCGTAATTCCTTCAAGTCCAAGCTCGGAAATTACCGTGTTCAGAAATTTGACTCTCTTATTCAGAGAATCCAGAAGTGTCACTCTCAGTCCCGGAAATGCAATTTTCAGCGGAATACCCGGAAAACCAGCCCCGGTCCCCACATCTGCCACAGAAAATGCTTCCGTCTCCAGCCCGTCTACTGCCCGTTTCAGGGCAAGGCTGTCCACAAAATGCTTTGTCACCACTTCACTCATCTCGGTGATAGCTGTGAGATTCATTACCTGATTCCACTCGTTTAACAGCTCATAATATCTGAAAAACTGCTCCATCTGTTTCTCTGTCAGTGTGACTCCCACATGACAGAGTTCCTCTTCCATCTGCTTTACAAACGCTTCTCTCATGACTCCTCCTGGGTATTTTGTCTCTGACCTTCATTTCTCTCCCTCTGGTACTTTAGCTGTTCCAGATGAACCAGCAGTACTGAAATATCCGCCGGTGAAACTCCTGATATTCTGGAGGCCTGTCCGATATTTCTGGGCTTATACAGGTTCAGCTTCTGAACAGCCTCCTTTCTCAAGCTCTTCACCGTCGAGTAGTCAAAGCTTTCATCCAGCTTTCGGCTCTCCATTTTCTTAAACTGAGCCACCTGCTGAAGCTGCCTTTTAATATATCCCTCATACTTGATATTGATATTCACCTGCTCCGCCACATCCCAATCGAGAACCGGCCTTTTTGGATCAATCTCTTTCACCGCCTCATAGCTGAGCTCCGGTCTCCTCACCAGCTCTGCCAATGTTGAACCCGTTTTCAGTTCCGTACTTCCGTAACTTTTCAGGCACTCCTGCACCTCATGGGTAGCCCCCACAGGCGTCCGGTTCAGCCGTTCCACCTCTTCCCTGATCTGCCGCTCCTTTCTCAGAACGCGCTCATACCGCTCATCGTCAATGAGTCCTATCTCATGCCCTATCCCTGAAAGCCTGAGATCCGCGTTATCCTGTCTCAAAAGAAGCCTGTACTCTGCCCTGGATGTCATCATTCTGTAGGGTTCATGGCTTTCCTTTGTCACCAGATCATCGATCAGAACCCCGATATAGGCCTGCGAACGGTCCAGTACGATTCCTTCCTTTCCCTGCAGCTTTCTGGCCGCATTCACTCCCGCCATAAAGCCCTGAACAGCTGCCTCCTCATATCCAGAGCTTCCGTTAAACTGTCCTCCGCTGAACAGCCCCTCTATGGCCTTAAATTCCAGAGTTGCTCTGAGCTGCCTGGAATTAATGCAGTCGTATTCAATGGCATAGGCATTTCTCACTATCTTCACATGCTCCAGTCCCGGAACTGTCCTGTACATCGCAGTCTGGACATCTTCAGGAAGAGAGCTTGACATGCCTCCAAGGTACATCTCGTTTGTATAGAGTCCCTCTGGCTCCACAAACACCTGATGGCGCTCCTTATCCGGGAATTTGACAACCTTGTCCTCAATAGACGGGCAATATCTCGGTCCTGTTCCTTCTATTGCGCCGGAAAACAGAGGTGAGCGGTCAAGGTTCTCTCTGATAATCTCATGGGTTCTCTCATTTGTATAGGTCAGCCAGCAGGAAACCTGCTCCTTCTGCACCGATTCCGGATCTGTGGTAAAGGAAAACGGGACCACCCTGTCATCTCCGAACTGCTCCTCCATCTTGGAAAAATCAATACTCCTCCTGTCCACCCTGGCAGGCGTCCCTGTCTTAAACCGATACATTTCTATACCGAGAGCTTTCAGAGAATCCGTCAGGTGGTTGGCTGCCTGCAGCCCGTTGGGACCTGTCGGATTGCTCACATCGCCATAAATACACCTGGCCCGCAGGTAGGTGCCGGTTGCCAAAACCACAGCTCTGCAGTGATAGACGGCTCCTGACAGTGTTCGAATGCCCGTCACTCTGCCCTCTTCTGCCAGAATCTCTGTCACCTCTGCCTGTTTAATGGTGAGATGCTCTGTATTTTCCAGCACCCTCCTCATCTCACGGGTATACATCTCCTTGTCCGCCTGGGCGCGGAGGGAATGGACTGCCGGCCCCTTAGACTGATTCAGCATCTTTGACTGAATGAAGGTCTTATCGATATTTTTGCCCATCTCTCCTCCCAGGGCATCCAGCTCTCTTACCAGATGGCCTTTCGAACTTCCCCCAATATTTGGATTGCACGGCATCAGGGCGATGCTGTCTACGCTCACTGTGAACACTACTGTTTCCATTCCCAGTCTGGCTGCTGCCAGAGCTGCCTCACAGCCGGCATGTCCCGCCCCTACTACCGCAATATCATACGTTTCCTCTAAATATGGCATTTCAACTTCCTCTCTTCAAGCCTGGCGCAGTTGAATCTTTTTGTTTTTTCTGTCTTTCGCTGCTTTTCTGCGCTCTTTCCATTATATCACGGGCACAGCCTGTGATCGTCATTCGCCGCTCGTCTTGCATGAGCAAGCTCCCGCAGGCTCGCTTGCCCTCATTATATCCTATATTTTTATTCTTTCAAATTGAAATATTGTCCAGACAGTGGTGCTGCAAAAACTGCCTTTTCTTTCTTAAATTCTCTTAAAAATCCTTCTGTAAAACTCTCTGTGTTTCACGTGAAACATTAATTGATTGATTGTTTAAATTCCGTTTTATCTGTTTAAACTCTACTTTTTTCGTTTCAATGGCTTTCCTGCAGATTCGATTACTGCATCTCCACTATAACAGAGTCCTCCATTGCCCTGCTGTCCTCAATCAGACTGCCGTAAAGGCTTTTAGCCACTTCCTCAAACGTCAGGTTTTCATTATCTGTCAGTACCACAAAGCAGCTGTCCGACTCGGCATTTGGCAGTCTTCCCTTTAATTCCAGTCTGTGCTGGTAGGCTGTACCGCCGCATTCCCAGGTTCCATCCTTCCTCTCATAGTAGGTGGCACAAATCCCGTCTTCTTCTGATTGGCTGAATGTTTTTACAATTTCTTCCCTTTTTGCACATCCGGCAAACAGCACTGAGCAAAGAACAACCAGAACTAATTTCTTTGCACGATATGTCCTCCCCCAATGCTCTCGCCATGCCATAGTTCCTTTCTGTGCCTTTCTTGTTTCGTACATTGCTGTCCTTTTTCTTGCAAAATCTCACTTAAATCCATTACTTGGGGCAGTTCCAGCACGTTCTAATATCTCTGCCGTGCTGCGCACTGCTGACCTTCTAAATTCCTGAAAAACCAGACAAATATGGTATCCATTCTCTCGCTGTAATTCCTTGTTTCACGTGAAACATTGTCATGTAAACGCGAAACACTGTCATGAAAAAACAGCTCAAACCTGCCGGCCTCATAATTTTATTATCCCATCTCGACTAACGTCCCGACGGGAGTGCTCGTCAAATGCATGCTCATGAAGCATGACATATGCTTTCCTTATTATTTTACCATTTCATTTGTATATGGCAGCCATCGTCAGAACTTACCGCCCGGCTTTCAGCAGTGAATGCTGAAACAGATAAAGCTGATTTTAATTTTATGGCTTCTTTTTCTTTCTATTTCATCCTTATTTCTGTTTGATTTTAGGCTGTTTGCCTACTTATTATACCATCACTTAGTCAGATGATCGAGAAGGTTTTAATCGTTCAGGCAAAGCGATTCTGCAGTTGGTAATTGCATAATTGTCAGTTGGTTATAGATTAGTTTTTGTTATATAATAGCTTTTATAGTATAACTTATTTTTATATATAACTATCAATTATATGTTTTTATTCTATTATTCCTTCTCTCATTTTTTAACCGCTTTTCTGACTGCTGCGGCTGGCTGCTCATTTTCGACGTTTGCTTCCTGTCTTCCTTCTGCTTTTCCCTCAGTTCTCCTCTATGCTCCTCTGTGCGTTCTCTTCTGTTCTCCCCCGTGTATTCTCCTCTGTTTTCTTCCTATTTCCTATTCAGGTTTCATCCTCCCATGGTCCTATATACAGAAACATCTTGTTTTTCCATTCTCTCAAAAACTGTTCTCTTTTAAAACGCAGCCGGAGGCTGGACGTCCTATCCATCTGCCCGCCTTCGGCTGCTAACCTGATTTCCTATACCTGTTGAACAGAGCTATTTTCCCATGCAGAATTTGCTGAAAATCTCATTGACCAGATCATCCTCCAGCGCCTCTCCCACGATCGTTCCCAGTTCCTCGTAGGCGTTCATGAGATCAATAGAGAAAAAGTCCTCAGGCATCTGATCTTCAATGCTCTTTTCTACCAGAAGCAGGCTGTCATACGCCTCTCTGAGGGCTGTTTTGTGCCGGATATTGGTAATCATCACTTCATCATTAAAATCAATTTTTCCCGAGAAAAACAATTCTCTGATCCGCTCCTCCAGGACATCGATTCCCTTCTGTTCCTTTGCCGAAACAGGGATCACCGTCTGGCCGGTCCTCTCCTCAAGCTCTTTTTCTGTCACAAGCATCTCCAGATCCGTTTTATTTAACAGCACGATGGCTTTTCTTTCCCTGATAAGCTCCATAATCTCCCGATCATTTTCATCCAGAGGCCTGGAACCATCCACCACGTAGATAATCAGGTCCGCGTCATCTGCAATCTGTCTCGCCTTATCCACGCCGATTTTTTCCACAATATCGTCCGTGTCCCTGATTCCCGCTGTGTCGATAATGTTGAGGCTGATTCCGTGAAGCCTTATATTCTCTTCCAGCGTATCCCTCGTGGTACCTGCCACATCTGTCACAATCGCCCGCTCCTCTCCTACCAGCACATTCATAAGAGAGGATTTTCCTGCATTGGGCTTTCCCAAAATAACCGTCTTTACGCCCTCCCTGACCACTCTTCCGTTATCTGCCGTGGCAAGGAGTTTCTCTATCTCCTGCTTAATCGGAATGAGCCTTTCGTGAAGAATCTCAGGGTAACCCTCCAGAGAAATGTGCTCCGGATCGTCCAGAGCTGATTCTATAAAAGCGATTTCATAGATGAGTTTTTCTCTCAGCTCCTTCACCTTTCTGGACATTGCCCCGTTCAGCTGATTTACAGAGCTTTTCAGTGCGTAATCGTTTTTTGCATTGATCACATCGATAACCGCCTCTGCCTGGGACAGATCGATTCTGCCATTCAAAAATGCCCGCTTTGTGAACTCTCCCGGCTCGGCTAGCCTCGCCCCGTTTTTTACCACTGTTTCCAGAATCTTCCGCATGACAAGGACGCCGCCGTGGCAGTCGATCTCTACCGTGTCCTCTGCCGTATAGCTTCTCGGCCCCCGCATCAGCATGACCAGAACCTCGTCTATCAGCTCATTTTCATCATATATATGACCGTAATGTATGGTAAACGTCTTTTCTTCTGAAAGCTTCCTGCCATTTGGCTTTCTGAAGATTCGATCAGCCACCTTTACTGCATCTTCTCCGCTGATCCTCACAACGCCGATTCCCGAATTTGTCATTCCTGTTGAAATGGCCGCGATTGTATCATTCCTGAACATAGCTTTTTCCTTCCTCTCTGTGGTTCAGATTCTCTCTGATATTCTCTGCTTCATCAGGAAAACCAGCCCTCCTGCGGAATGGCTTTCCTCATAAGGCAGACAGTAATATTATGGCTCCCCGCCTGCTTTTATATTTTGCGGGATCCCGCCCTTATGGGGGATTGCTTTTTCCTCTAACCCGAAGGGCCACGCTCGAAAACCCTTTTGGGGTTTTCTCGCTTTGCGGCATTCGCCGCATGAAAATGAATGGGCAGTCTCCAGGCGGTGAGCAAGCTCCCCTCCTGGAGACTGCCCATTCATTTTCGCCCTTCTCATTGCTAATAAAAAATGTTCAAACAGGGACTTGGTGACCGGTAGTTTTGGTTTGTCCTGCCTGAACATTTTTTATTATTTATCGTCCGGTCAGGTGGGGGTTATTCCCGTTCTGAACGGTCTTTTTTTCCTTCCTTCTTCAGAGAAATAATCACGTGTCTGAATGGTTCTTCGCCGTCGCTTCTTGTCACAACGTACTTATCGTTCTGAAGTGCCGCATGGATAATCCGTCTTTCGTAAGGGTTCATGGGCTCAAGGGAAACGGCGCGCTTGGTCCTCTTTACCTTGTAGGCAATGTTCTTTGCCAGGGTTTCCAGAGTTTCCTTTCTTCTCTCCCGGTAGTTCTCCGTATCCAGCTTTACACGGATATAGTCGTCCTTCTTCTTGTTTACCACAAGACTTACCAGGTACTGAAGGGAGTCTAAGGTCTGCCCTCTTTTTCCGATCAGGATTCCCATGTCGGTTCCTTCCATGTTAATGTTCATTTCCTTCTCTTCTGCATTATACACGGCTGTGATGGAAACCTCCATGTTCATGGAATCAAATACCTGATTCAGAAAATGAATGGCTCTGTCTTCAACGCGTTCCTTTCTCTTTGCTCTGATTACGGCAGGCTTGGCGCCAATCCCCAAAAATCCGGCGCTTCCCCGCTCAACGACCTCGTACTCCAGCTTGTCGCTGGTAGTTTCAAGCTCGATCAGTGCCTTTGTAACAGCTTCATCCACGGTTTTTGCGGAAACTGTAATCATATCCATACTGCACCCCTCCTACTTGTTGTGCTTTTCGTTATACTTCTGAACCATTCTGGCCTTGGCTGCAAGGCTTCCCGGCTTCGGATCGCTGTTGTAGAACTCGGTTGAATCCTTCACCTGCTTTGCATTCCTTTCCAGCCTGCGGTTCTTCTCAGCCTCTTCCTCCTCCTGCTTTGCCTGAATGCTCTTGAGATTCACGGCTGCATTCTGATTGATCTTTGCTGGCGGAAGCCCCTTCTTCGCACGCTTTTTGTTCATCTTCTCAACATTCTTCCTGATAAGCTCGTCCATATCCACTTTCTTCATGTAGGAGTTGACGAACATCTGCTGGAAAATGAGGATGATACCCTGGACAACCCAGTAGATACCAATACCTGCCGGCAGGGTAAAGCAGAAGAATACAGACATGAGAGGCATGGTGATCATCATGCTGTTCATCATCTGTGCACCCGGAGCATCCTTATCCATGGTCTGATTGGTGCTCATCAGCTTTGTGGAGAGCCACTGGGTAATACCTGCCAGAATCGGGATAATCCATGCAACTGTTATATTTGAAAAACCGGTAAACGGCGCTGTTGCCAGATTAATTCCCAGGAAGGAGTTCATCTGCTCTATCTTGTCCGCATTCTGTGCGATTACGTCTGCAATAGAAGGAAATGCATTTTCAAGTCCCTTCCAGTTATCAGGTGTAAACTTATAGAGCAGATCGATGACCTTGTTTGGATTTGCCAGAGCCTCAGCCGTAAAGCCGTTGCTCATCTTTCCGCCTACCTCAATCAGCTTGGAGGCAAAATCCGGCTGATTCTGGAGAGGTTCCACTACATTCTCAAAGAACACTCTAACAGACGGAACGTAGGCCGGGATATTGTAGATAACGCGGTACAGTGCCAAAATAATCGGGAACTGGATTAACAGAGGAAGGCATCCTGCTGTCGGGGAGGAGCCGTACTTTTCATAGACGGCCTTCATCTCCACCTGCTGCTTTGCCATGGAGGTCTGATCCGTTTTTCCCTTATATTTCTTCTGAATCGCTGCAATTTCCGGGTTCATAAGCGCCATCATCTTGGAGGATTTCTGCTGCTTTAAGGTCAGCGGAAACAGAAGAAGCCTTGTGATGATGGTGAACAGAATAATACATACGCCAATGTTAAAAACGCCGAAGGAGCTTGTGAACCTGAACAGCAAGTCCATGACGATTCCAAACAGGCTGGCGATTGGCCCTAAAATAGAGCCTGCTTTCGTCGCTACAAAAAATTCCAATTAACTACCTCCTACTTATATGGGCGCGCCTTCTGCCCGGCACGGCCCTTTTGCTACGGAACCGGATCATAACCGCCTTCTGCAAACGGATGACATCGGAGTATCCGCTTACAGGCCAAAAAACCACCTTTTAACGCGCCGTACTTTTGAAGTGCCTCAATGGCGTATTGAGAACACGTAGGCGTGTACCTGCAGTGAGGTCCTGTCATGGGGGAAATATACCTCTGGTATCCCCGGATCATTTTAATAAAGATCTTTTTAACCAATATTCTCACTTCGATTCTCTAAAATGTTATGAAGTCCGCACAGGTGCAGATAAGCACTCTCTATCTGCCTGAAATTCGATTCCTTTGCAGCCGCTCTGGCGACTACCACGATGTCCAGTCCAGCCTTAACCATGGGCTTGTTCAGTCGGTAGCTTTCCCTTAAAAGTCTTGTAATGTGATGGCGTACCACGCTGTTCCCCACTTTTTTGCTGACGGAAATGCCAATCCTTGTATCGGCCCCCTCTTCCGTTTTCATCACATACATAATCAAAAGACGGTTCGCATAGGATTTCCCTGTCCTGTAAACCTTCTGGAAATCCGCGTACTTTTTGATTGAATTAAAATGCTTCATGGATTCTCCTCACACATAAAGTTTGAGAAAAGAAAAGGCCACAATTTTACTCTGAAAATTGCGGCCACGCTTCCTTAAGCAGTTAATTTTGCTCTTCCCTTTGCTCTTCTTGCAGCCAGAACCTTTCTTCCGCCTGCGCTGCTCATTCTAGCTCTGAAGCCGTGAACTTTTGCTCTCTGTCTTTTTTTAGGCTGAAATGTCATCTTCATAACTCAAAACACCTCCTCATCCATCAATTATCAAAGAAATTTTCTTATCCATAGTTAGACTATTTTAAACTAAACATCGTTTCAATTATATAGAACAACTAAAAACTAGTCAAGCATTTTCTCTTTCTTTTCTCCTATTTTCACGATCCACGCTCTTTTAATCTCCCACATTCCTGCCTGTATTCCCCCTCTGCTTGACTCCTCCCCGTTTTTGAATCTTTGGTCATTTACAAAAAGCCGGTCCCAGCTCTCCATGATCCTTCTTTTTATATCAGGATAAAAGCCAGTCAAAACTGCCTGCTCCTCCCTGATTCCCATCTGGGAAAGCTCGTCCCTGAAGGCGCGCTCCTCCCCCTCATCCTCCCCGATATACTGCATACAGAGGATCTTTCTCCAGTCATCGGCGTCAAAAAGGACAAGCTGATCTGCCGGAACCTCTGCCTGAAAGCCCACATTCTCGCCAGACCAGTCAATCCCGTACTCTTCCCTGTACCCCCAGTATGGATACTGGGCGCCCGCCGGCCTTTTCACCCTTTTTTGAAGCTCTTTTACAAACCAGTCATAAGCGGTGAGAAAGATCTCCCTGCTCTCCCCATATTTGAGGGCCACATACTCCCGCCTAGAAAAGCAGGTGCCTCTGCTGTCAATTTCTCTCATCACCGCTTCCGCCTGGGATATATAAAGCCTTATTCCGTTACTCCTGTCACCCATTCTCTTCTGATCTCCCATATTGTTCCGTATTCCATATCGTTTCCTAAAATGATGGAAGGGTCAAACAGCCGCTTCCAGCTCTCCCGGATCTCTCTTTTAAGCTCCGGATAAAACCGAGACATATAGGCCTGCGCATCCCCGACTCCCAGGTTATCCAGAATTTCCTGATGACGCCTGGCATCCTGTTCATTTTCAGGTATGTAAGAGTAGTTCAGAATCGTTCCCCACTTTTCTATATTAATATGGGTAATCTGCTCAGGCTCCAGGGAGAGTTCCAAAACCACCTCCCCCTCCCCCGGTATCATGGCTGTCCCTCTCGAAAATACCACCCAAACCGGATATTCCACATCCTTCGGCCGGCCGGCTGCGTCCGGCCCATTGGCCACCAGCCAGTCGTAGGCCTCCAGCACAAGAGCTGCGTGTTCCGTCAGATCCATCTCAATATATTTTCTCTTTGCCGTGTATCTGCCCGTTTTTCTCAGTTCTTCAAGAACACTTTTTTTCTGTCTTGTCCACACCCTTACCATTCTCTGTATCTCCTCTTCCGGATTTTTATTTCAGTATATCATATCCTTCGGATATGACAGCCTCCGGCGGAACTCAGCGCCCGGATTTCAGCAGTAAATGCCGAAACCGGTATGCGCAGGTATAATAACCGCTTTGCGGTCATTATACCGTATCTCTGTCAGCACTACAATCCGATTGTTCCGTTTCAATTTTCCTGCAGCCTGGCTGTTTTCGTTTTTTCTTCTGTTTTTTTCAACATCCTTTCCTTTAATGGTCAAATGTGGAAAAATATTTTTTCATCCGCTTAATTGTGTATAACTTTTTATTTTTCCCCTCTTTTTCCTGATTTCTGCTCTGTTTTCCACTTTTCTGCTGCCGTTTCCCCCTGTCCGCATCTGTTTCACATTCTCTTGTGGACAAGTTATCCACCACCCCAATATGTAGTAAAGCATTGATTTTACAGCCTTCTTTTTCGTCATCCACAAATTATCCCTCACTTATTCACATGCTTTACATAATTTATCCCCAATCTGTTGATAACTTGTTGATAACTCTCTGAATAACCTCTGGACAACCTGTGTACATTTTTACCCCGTCTCATTTCTTCCTTTGCTTTCAAGTGCTTTCCGTTTTCCTCTCTGTGCATATCAGGTTTTCCACTTATCCCCAAAAGTTATCCCCAAGTTTTTCACATTCCCATTGAAAATTGTTTTGTAATCATGTAAAATATGATTAGATTGGGCAAATTTGCAGTTTTGTCTGAAGCCCAGAGAATTGCCTCGTAATTTCCTCTGAATTTCCTGTAAAACGGGGCGGAAAAGACTCTGCAGAATGAAGCAGGGCGGCTCAGTGACAGAGGAAATATGCCGCTTTGGCGGCCGCCTCTTTAATACATTTAGGAGATTTTACTATGTTAGAAAAAATCAAAGAAAAATGGGAAGATATTCTGCTGCATATTAAGGAAGAGCATGAGCTGACCGATGTTTCTTTTAAAACCTGGCTGCTTCCGACAGAAGCCTACTCCATGAAAGGCAACACGCTTCAGATCCTGGTTCCCGACATCCATTTTTTAGGGTACATGCAGAAAAAATACGGATTCCTGCTCACCGTGGCTATTGCAGAGATCACCGGCATTGAGTGTCAGGTGGATTTCATCACCAGAGAGCAGATCAAGGAGGAACCGGAGGAAGTTTCTGAAAATCAGCTTCTGTCCCACTCCACTGATGTTGATCAGCAGGTGATCCAGAATGCAAACTTAAATCCGCGCTATACCTTTGATACCTTCGTGGTAGGCGCCAACAACAACCTGGCCCACGCAGCATCCCTGGCTGTGGCCGAATCCCCGGGTGAGATTTACAATCCTCTCTTTATCTATGGAGGCGTGGGACTTGGAAAAACGCACCTGATGCATTCCATCGGCCATTTTATCCTTCAGAATAACCCGAAGGCCAAAATTTTATACGTGACCAGCGAGAAATTTACCAACGAGCTGATCGATGCCATCCGGAACAAGAACAATATCTCCACCACAGAGTTCCGCGAGAAATACAGAAACAACGATGTTCTCCTCATCGACGATATTCAGTTTATCATCGGCAAGGAGAGCACCCAGGAGGAATTTTTCCATACCTTCAATGCCCTCTATGAGGCCAAAAAGCAGATTATTATCTCCTCCGATAAGCCTCCGAAGGAAATTGAGACCTTAGAGGAGCGCCTTCGCTCCCGGTTTGAGTGGGGACTTACCGTGGACATCCAGTCCCCTGACTACGAAACGCGAATGGCGATTCTTCGCAAAAAGGAGGAGCTGGAGGGCTACAACATTGACAACGAAGTGATCAAATACATTGCCACCCATGTAAAATCCAATATCCGGGAACTGGAAGGAGCCCTCACAAAGATCGTAGCTCTCTCTAAATTAAATAAGAGAGAAATCACCACCGAGCTGGCTGAGGAGGCCTTAAAGGATCTGATCTCCCCAGGCGGTGCAAGAGAGATCACGCCGGAGCTGATTATCCAGGTGGTTTCCGATCACTTCGGAATCACACCTGCAGATATTTCTTCCAAAAAGAGAAATAAGGAAATCGTCTATCCGCGCCAGATTGCCATGTACCTGTGCCGGACGATGACAGGCACTCCCCTTCAGGGTATCGGAAAATATCTGGGCGACCGGGATCACACTACGATTATCCACGGCGCAGAAAAGATCACTGCCGACATGGAAAAAAATGAATCCCTCAGGAATACCATCGAGGTACTGAGGAAGAAGCTGAGTCCCCAGTAAATTCTATGGCGGACCGTTTCTTTGAGTCCGAATTGAGTCCGAAATCTGTGAATAACCGGAGGGCTTCGGAAAAAACTGCGCTCTTTCAGACCGTTTTTCCACTCATCCACAATGGACGTTGAAAACTGTCTGGACAGACTGTGGATAATCTCCCTGTTTTTTCCGGCGTCCTTAAGCCCTTTTTCAACCTGTGGATAAACCTCAAGTTGTCCTTCGTGTTTTGATGACTTTTACACAAACCTTTCCAGTGGATAAATCCTTGATTTTTAAGGGCTCTTAAGACTTATTCACATATTCACGCCCCCTACGGCGATTACTGCGGAATTTATTTATATCTTTACTTACACGATGTTCCATTTTTTCAGCAAAGGAGTTATCAACAATTATGAAGCTATCATTTGAAAAAGACTCACTGTTAAACGGCATCAATATTGTTCTCAAGGCTGTGCCATCCAAGACGACCATGCCGATTCTGGAATGTATCCTTATCGATGCAACGGGAACAGAAATCAAACTGACCGGCAATGACATGGAGCTGGGAATTGAAACCCAGGTGGAGGGGCTGATTCTTGAACGGGGAAAGGTAGCCCTGGATGCAAAGCTCTTTTCCGACATTATCAGAAAGCTTTCCGGAGAGGAATCTCCCATTATCATAGAATCTGATGAAAAAAACAACACCACCATTTCCTGTGATAAGTCCGTATTTAAAATCCAGGGAAAGGACGGGGATGAATTTTCCTACATCCCTCATATTGAAAGAGATCGCTATATTACGCTCTCCCAGTTTACCTTAAAAGAGGTTATTCGTCAGACTCTTTTCTCCATTTCACCGAATGACAGCAACAAAATGATGACTGGCGAGCTGTTTGAAGTCAATGACAATGAGCTGAAAGTGGTATCTCTGGACGGACACCGCATGTCGATCCGAAAAATTGAGCTGAAGGATCACTACAATGATATAAAAGTGATCGTTCCTGGCAAAACTCTCGGTGAGATCAGCAAGATCCTGAACGGCGACAATGAGTCGGAAGTGCAGATTTTCTTCAGCTCCAACCACATTATGTTCGAATTTGATTCCACTCTGGTGGTATCCCGTCTGATCGAGGGAGAATATTTCCGGATCAGCCAGATGCTTTCCAGCGACTACGAGACAAAGGTCAATGTAAACCGCCGTGCCTTCCTGGACAGCATCGAGAGAGCCAGCATCCTGATCCGCGAAAATGATAAAAAACCGATCATTATCACGATCACAGATGAGGGAATGCAGCTTAAGATGAACTCTGCCTATGGAACCATGAACGCCGAGGTGGGGATCACGAAGTTTGGAAAGGATATCATGATCGGCTTTAACCCGAAATTCCTCATCGACGCACTGCGGATCATCGATGACGAGGAGGTTACTCTCTATATGATGAATCCGAAATCTCCGTGCTTTATCAAGGATGACGAGGAGAATTATATTTATCTGATCCTTCCGGTCAACTTCAACGCAGCTGCCATATAGGCGGCTGCCCCGTTCAGAGCAGGGCGAAGGTTTCCAAGTGATGCCAAGGAGAACAGGGAGCGGGCGGAGAATTGTAGAGACATTAGGCTGGTGTGAAGCTGTCAGACAACTTTCGGATAAATGCAGTCCGCGGCAGACGCACACAGAGAAAAAGCAAAGCGAATAAATATACATTTATACATAAAACTGGAAAACTACGAAAAGGAGCAGCAGAGCATGGAAGTCATTAAACTCAGGGAGGAGTATATCAAGCTGGGTCAGGCCTTAAAGGCAGCAGGCCTGGCAGAGTCCGGGGTGGATGCCAAGTTTGCCATCCAGGACGGACTGGTGAAGGTGAACGGAGCTGTGGAGCTTCAAAGGGGAAAGAAACTCTACGACGGAGACCTGGTGGAGTTTCAGGGAAACACCATCAAAATTGAAAAGTAGGGGACAGTCAGAAACAGGAAAGTCTGATTTCTGGCTGTTTCATGGATTTTCAGGGGAACAACATGTTTGTAGAATCGATCGAGTTAAAGAATTACCGCAATTACGGCAGCCTCAGTATGGTTTTTGATCCGGGAACCAATGTCCTCTATGGGGACAATGCCCAGGGAAAGACAAACGTGCTGGAGGCCGTTTACGTCTGTGCCACCACAAAGTCCCACAGAGGCAGCAAGGATAAGGAGATCATCCGTTTTGCAGAGGATGAATCCCACATCAAAATGAATATCAGGAAGGACAATGTGCCCTACCGGATTGACATGCACCTTAAAAAGAATAAGACAAAGGGAATCGCCATTAACGGCGTTCCCATACGCAGGGCCAGCGAGCTGTTCGGCATCGTAAATGTGGTATTTTTTTCCCCGGAGGATTTAAACATCATTAAAAACGGGCCAGCAGAGCGCAGGCGCTTTGTGGATCTGGAGCTGTGCCAGCTCAACAGGCTCTATGTCCACGCACTGGTTCAGTACAACCGCACCCTGACTCAGAGAAATAAGCTGTTGAAGGAGCTGCCCTTTAAGCCGGAGCTTCTGGAGACTCTGGATATCTGGGATATGCAGCTGGTTTCCTTTGGAAGGGAGCTGATCCGGTGCCGCAGGGAATTTTCCGGGGAGCTCAATGAGATGATACGGGACATCCACCGCCAGCTTTCCGGCGGGAGGGAGGAGCTTGTCATCTGCTATGAGCCGAATACAGAGGAAGAGGCCTTTGAGACAGCTCTGAAAAGGGGACGGGAAGCAGATATACGACAGAAGACCACCCTCTCCGGCCCCCACCGGGATGATTTAAGCTTCAGCGTAAACGGCGTTGACATCCGGCGCTTCGGCTCCCAGGGGCAGCAGAGGACGGCGGCCCTCTCCCTGAAGCTTGCGGAAATTGAGCTGGTGAAAAAGATTGTGAAAGACTACCCTGTTCTTCTGCTGGACGATGTGCTGTCGGAGCTGGATTCGGGACGCCAGCAGCACCTGCTCTCAGGGATCAGGCATATTCAGACGATCATTACCTGCACAGGACTGGACGATTTTGTCGCCCATGCCTTTCACATAGACCGGGTATTCCGGATCGTAAACGGAACTGTAAAGGAAGAAGAATAGTTAGGAGGAACTTATGGGTTCAGAATACAGCGCAGATCAAATACAAATTTTAGAGGGACTTGAGGCAGTAAGAAAGCGCCCGGGAATGTATATCGGTAGTACCTCCATAAGAGGCCTTCACCATCTGGTATACGAGATCGTGGACAATTCCGTGGACGAGGCCCTGGCGGGCTTCTGCAGCGAGATTGACGTTCAGATCAATGCAGACAATTCCATCACAGTCACGGACAACGGAAGGGGAATCCCGGTAGATATACAGAAAAAGGCAGGTATCCCGGCTGTTGAGGTGGTCTTTACGGTGCTTCACGCCGGCGGAAAGTTCGGCGGCGGGGGATACAAGGTGTCAGGAGGACTCCACGGAGTAGGCGCATCTGTAGTGAATGCTCTGTCTGAATGGCTGGAGGTAGATATTTACAAGGACGGTCATATCTACAACCAGAGATATGAGAGAGGAAAGGTGATGTATCCTCTGACTATTAAGGGGGATTGTCCTGCTGATAAGCATGGAACCAGAGTTACATTCCTTCCGGACAAGGAGATTTTCGAGGAGACGGTCTACGATTACGATACCTTAAAGGTAAGGCTTCGTGAAACAGCCTTCCTCACGAAAAACCTGAAGATTATTTTAAGGGATGACAGGGAGGAGAAGCAGGAAAAGACCTTCCACTACGAGGGAGGAATCAAGGAGTTTGTCACCTACCTGAACAGAGGAGGTGAGAGCCTCTATGCCCCTGTCATCTACTGCGAGGGAGTGAGGGACAACGTGTATGTGGAGGTTGCCATGCAGCACAACGACTCCTACACGGAAAATATCTATACCTTCGTAAACAACATCAACACCCCGGAGGGCGGAACCCATTTAAGCGGCTTTAAGACGGCTCTCACCAACACCTTCAACGACTATGCGAGAAAGAACAAGCTCTTAAAGGAGAATGAGCCATCCCTGTCGGGAGAGGACATCCGTGAGGGCCTCACGGCGATTATCAGCGTGAAGCTGGAGGAGCCTCAGTTTGAGGGACAGACCAAGCAGAAGCTGGGAAACACAGAGGCGAGAGCTGCGGTGGCAGGCATTGTAAGCGAGCAGCTCACCTACTTCCTGGAGCAGAATCCAGGGGTGGCGAAGATTATCAGCGAGAAGTCTATTCTGGCACAGAGGGCCAGGGCTGCAGCCAGAAGGGCCAGGGAGATGACCAGGAGGAAGTCGGCCCTGGACGGCCTTGCACTTCCGGGAAAATTAGCGGACTGCTCCGATAAGAACCCGGAGAACTGTGAGATTTATCTGGTAGAGGGAGACTCTGCCGGCGGCTCCGCCAAGGAGGCCAGAAGCAAGGCGAACCAGGCCATCCTGCCGTTAAGGGGAAAGATCTTAAACGTGGAGAAGGCAAGACTGGACAAAATTTACGCAAATGCGGAGATACGCTCCATGATCACCGCCTTCGGAACGGGAATCCACGAGGATTTCGATATCTCCAAGTTGCGGTACCACAAGATCATTATCATGACAGATGCCGATGTGGACGGCGCCCACATCAGCACCCTGCTGCTGACCTTCATCTACCGCTTTATGCCGGAGCTGATCAAGCAGGGCTACGTGTATCTGGCTCAGCCTCCGCTCTACAAGATCGAGAAAAACAAGCGGATCTGGTATGCCTACAGCGATGCGGAGCTGAACAGCATTTTATCGGAAATCGGAAGAGATCAGAATAATAAGATCCAGCGCTATAAGGGACTGGGAGAAATGGATGCAGAGCAGCTCTGGGAAACTACCATGGATCCGGAGCGGAGAATCCTTCTTCGCGTCACCATGGACGAGGAGACCACCAGCGAGGTGGATTTAACCTTTACCACCCTGATGGGCGATCAGGTGGAGCCGAGAAGAGAATTCATCGAGGCCAATGCGAAGTACGGAACTCTTGACATCTAAGACTGCCTGAACAGAGAAGAAAATGGCCCGAAAAGCTGAACGTTCCGGGCCGTGTTCCCTGCAGGCAGGCCCCACATTTTGGAGGATAAAAAATGGAACCAAATATTTTTGACAAAGTCCATGACATAGACCTGAAAAAGACCATGGAAAAGTCCTACATCGACTACGCTATGAGCGTAATCGCTGCCAGGGCTCTGCCGGATGTGCGCGACGGCTTAAAGCCGGTTCAGAGGCGTGTGCTCTACTCCATGATCGAGTTAAACAACGGCCCTGACAAGCCTCACAGAAAATGCGCCCGTATCGTCGGCGATACCATGGGTAAATACCACCCCCACGGAGACAGCTCCATCTATGGAGCACTCGTAAATATGGCTCAGAAGTGGTCTACCCGCTATATGCTGGTAGACGGCCACGGAAATTTCGGCTCCGTAGACGGGGACGGCGCTGCAGCCATGCGATATACAGAGGCAAGGCTGAGCCGGATTTCCATGGAAATGCTGGCGGATATCAACAAGAACACCGTCGACTTTGTGCCAAACTTCGATGAGACAGAGAGGGAGCCGGTGGTGCTGCCATCCCGCTTCCCAAATCTTCTGGCAAACGGAACTTCCGGAATTGCAGTCGGCATGGCGACCAATATCCCGCCCCACAACCTGCGGGAGCTGATTGCGGCGGTTGTCAAGATCATTGACAACCAGATCGAGGAGGGAAGAGATACCTCCATCGAGGAGCTTATGGAGATTGTAAAGGGGCCGGACTTCCCTACAGGGGCCACCATTCTCGGAAAAGCAGGAATCGAGGAGGCCTACCGCACAGGAAAGGGAAAGATCCGTGTCCGGGCAGTCACCGACATTGAGACCATGCCAAACGGCAAGAGCCGGATTATCGTCACAGAGATTCCGTATCTGGTCAACAAGGCCCGCCTCATCGAAAAGATTGCGGAGCTTGTGAAGGACAAGAGGGTGGACGGAATCACAGACCTGAGGGATGAGTCAAACCGCGAGGGAATGCGCATCTGCATCGAGCTTCGCCGGGATGTGAATGCCAATATCGTCCTGAACCAGCTCTTAAAGCATACGCAGCTTCAGGATACCTTCGGCGTCAATATGCTGGCCCTGGTGAACAATGAGCCGAAGGTGCTGAATCTGCACCAGATGCTCACCTACTATCTGGATCACCAGAAGGATGTGGTCACCAGAAGGACAAAGTACGACTTAAACAAGGCCGAGGAGAGGGCCCACATTTTAGAGGGACTTTTAAAGGCTCTCGACTATATTGACGAGGTGATCCGAATCATCCGCGGTTCCAAGACAGTGGCTGAGGCAAAAGCCACTCTGATGGAGCGGTTTGAACTCTCAGACGCCCAGGCCCAGGCGATTGTGGATATGAGGCTTCGCGCCCTGACCGGTTTGGAGAGGGAGAAGCTGTTAAATGAGTACCAGGAGCTTGAGAAGCGCATTGCAGAGCTGCGCGGGATCCTGGCAGACGAGAACAAGCTCTTAACAGTCATCAAGGAGGAGATACAGCTGATCTCCGACAAGTACGGAGATGACAGAAGGACGAAGATCGGCTATGACGAGTTCGATATGTCTGCCGAGGATCTGATTCCGGATGAGGATGTGGTGGTGGCCATCACCAACTTAGGCTATATTAAGCGCATGTCCAGTGACAATTTTAAGAGCCAGAACCGGGGCGGCAAGGGAATCAAGGGAATGCAGACCATCGACGAGGACTACATTGAAGAGCTCCTGATGACCACGACCCACCACTACATGATGTTCTTCACGAACACCGGCCGCGTTTACCGCCTGAAGGCCTACGAGATCCCGGAGGCGGGAAGGACCGCCAGGGGAACGGCCATCGTAAACCTGATCCAGCTTCAGCCGGGAGAAAAGATCACGGCCACAGTTCCCATGAAGGAGTTTGACGAGGACAAGTTCCTGTTCATGGCCACGAAAAACGGCATGGTGAAGCGCACGCCCATGAAAGAGTATGAGAACGTCAGAAAGAACGGACTCCAGGCCATTGTGCTCAGGGAGGATGATGAACTCATCGAGGTAAAGGCCACGGACAACACAGAGGACATCTTCCTTGTGACAAAGAAGGGCATGTGCATCCGGTTCCATGAGACGGATGTGCGTATCACCGGCCGTGTTTCCATGGGTGTCATCGGCATGAAGTTTGACTCTGATGATGAGATTATCGGAATGCAGATGGCCAGCCAGGGCGAATGCCTGCTGGTGGTTTCAGAATACGGCCTTGGAAAGAGGACTCCGATTGAAGAATTCACCAGCCAGTTAAGAGGCGGCAAGGGCGTCAGATGCTACCGGATTACGGAGAAGACAGGATACCTGGTAGGAGCCAAGCTGGTGGACGAGGGACGCCAGATTATGCTGATCACCAATGAGGGAATCATTATCAAGATGAGGGTGAACACAATCTCCATTATCGGAAGAAACACTTCGGGAGTAAAGCTGATGGATATCGATCCGGAGTCCGGCGTGGTGGTAGCCAGCATTGCCAAGGTGAGAGAGAGCAGCCAGGATGAGGACGAGGAGTTAGAGGACGGCTTTTTAGAGGATGGAGACGGCAGTGAGGACGACCGGGAGGGAGAAGAAAAATCTCTCCGGGAAGAGGATGAGGAGACAGACTCTGAATAAGAGGAGAGATCCTGTCCGCTTATAATGAGCAGTCCCAGGTATATCAAGAAGCTGTGAGGCAGAAAAGCGTTTAATAAATGTTCGTTTTGACAGACAGGTCCCGGCCGGGCTATTTGGGGCCGGAACCTGTCTGTGTTTCATTAGGGAGAAAAAATCGGGAGGAAGCGTCATGAGAAGCGTCTGTATAGATGAGATTACAGAGAATATCAAAGAAATGTGCATTGAGGCCAACCATTTTCTTTCAGAGGATATGAGAGAGGTTTTTGAGCAGAGTGTCCGGGAGGAAAAGTCTCCTCTGGGAAGTCAGATCTTAGGTCAGCTGGAGGAAAATCTGAAGATTGCCGGAGAGGATATGATACCGATATGCCAGGATACGGGGATGGCAGTCGTCTTTGTGAAGATTGGACAGGAGGTACATATCGAAGGGGGAAGCCTCAGTGAGGCCATCCACGAGGGAGTCAGAAGAGGGTATACAGAAGGCTTTCTGCGAAAATCAGTGGTGGGAGATCCCATTGAGAGAGTCAATACGAAGGACAATACTCCGGCTGTCATTCATTATGAGATCACAGAGGGAGACAAGATTGACATTACGGTGGCTCCGAAGGGATTCGGAAGTGAAAATATGAGCCGGGTTTTCATGCTGAAGCCGGCAGACGGCTTAGAAGGGGTGAAGGAAGCGATCCTGACGGCAGTAAGGGATGCAGGGCCAAATGCCTGTCCGCCTATGGTGATTGGCGTAGGGATCGGAGGAACCTTTGAAAAATGCGCCCTGATGGCCAAACATGCTCTGACGAGGAACCTGAGAGAAAAGCCTGAGAAGGAGTGGGTAAGAGAGCTGGAGGAGGAGATGCTTGTGCGGATCAATGGCCTGGGAATCGGGCCCGGAGGGCTGGGAGGCACCACAACCGCTTTTGCAGTCAATATCGAGACTTATCCAACCCATATTGCAGGGCTGCCTGTAGCGGTAAATATCTGCTGTTATGTAAACCGCCATGCTCACAGAGTCATCTGAGAAACAGGAAAACAGAAATTACAGGGCCAAAATGAATAAGGAAAGGCAGGAAATCGTATGGAGCGTTATATCAGTGCGCCGATCAGCAGAGAGGATGCTCGTTCGCTGAAGGCAGGAGATTACGTTTACATAACAGGAACCATTTATACAGCCAGGGATGCAGCGCATAAGAGAATGCAGGAAGCGCTGGAACAGGGAAAGGAGCTCCCCATTGAGCTGGACAGAAACATCATCTACTATATGGGACCTTCGCCGGCGCGGGAGGGAAGACCTATCGGCTCAGCAGGCCCTACCACAGCCAGCCGGATGGACCGGTACACGCCCAAGCTTCTGGATCTGGGACTGGGAGCGATGATTGGAAAGGGAAAGAGAAGCAGAGAGGTCATTGAGGCTATTGTTAAGAACGGCTCCGTCTATTTTGCCGCTGTGGGAGGTGCAGGAGCTCTTCTCTCCAAGTGCATCACAAGCTCAGAGGTGGTAGCCTACGGCGATTTAGGAACCGAGGCAATCCGAAAGCTGACTGTTGAACGCTTTCCCGTGATCGTGGTAATCGATTCAGAGGGAAATAATCTCTATGAGACTGCAGTAAAGGAATTTGGAGAGAGCAGCAGACAGGAAAAGTAAAACAGACCGCACAATGGCCACAGCTGGAGCGAGGACAGACAAGGAGGGGCAGGGAGCATACCATCAGAAGACTCTGCTCCTTCTTTTTCTGTCACAGGAATCAGAGGGCGGCACAGAAACTGGCAGGCAGCATCATCAATGAGCACACCTTATAAAAGTTTATAAAAATAATTATAAAAATATGCTTGACAAGGCAAACTATCTCTAGTATAATTGGCAGTGCTTCTGAGGCAGAGATGTCAAGGAAAGCACTAAAAAGCTTATAAAACAAGCAATTCGGAGAAATACTCAAGAGGCCGAAGAGGCGCCCCTGCTAAGGGTGTAGGTCGGGCAACCGGCGCGAGGGTTCAAATCCCTCTTTCTCCGCTTCATTCGGAAAAACGGATGAAAAACAAATCTTAAAAAACTTCAAAAAAGTGCTTGACACGGATGTGAAGTTGTGATAAGATATAACGCGTCGCTGAGAGCGGCACGGAAGTTCGAAGGAAATCTGAAAGGGTTTTGGAAGGCTTCCAAAAAGAAAATAAAAAAATTGTTGACAAACACAACGAGTTGTGATAAGATAAACGAGTTGCTGTTAAGAACAAACAACAACGAACCTTGAAAACTGAACAGTATGTAAAACCCTGAAAATTCTAAGAACAACAGGCTTTTGGTTAAGCCTTGAGGTTCGAGAGAACATTCAGAACAAAACCTAAAGAACAGTAAAACGGTTTAAAAATTAGCCAAGCTAAGTTTTGGACCTGGAAAAAACTTTAACATGAGAGTTTGATCCTGGCTCAGGATGAACGCTGGCGGCGTGCCTAACACATGCA
>NZ_QUJI01000016.1:0-88080 GCF_003480545.1 Clostridium sp. AM29-11AC | reverse complement strand
GATACGATACTCAGGAGCGACAACCTCAACGCCGCATACAAAAGAGTGAAAGCAAACAAAGGCAGTGCTGGTATAGATGGTATGGATTTTGAGAAATTTGAAAAAAGACTAAATAATAATCTTTATAAAATCTGGAACCGGATGAGTTCGGGAAGTTATTTTCCATCTCCAGTGATGGCGGTAGCAATACCAAAGAAATCAGGATGAACCAGACGACTCGGAATACCGACTATAGCAGACCGGATTGCACAGATGGTCGCAAGAGCATATGTAGAACGGGCAGTGGAGCCTATGTTTTGCGAAGATTCATATGGATACAGACCACACAAATCAGCATTAGATGCGGTTGAGAAGACAAGGAAAAGATGTTGGAAATATGACTATGTTATAGAATTAGATGTAAAAGGATTGTTTGACAATATCGACCATGAATTGTTAATGAGAGTGGTACGCAGACACGTAAAGGAGCCTTGGATATGTTTGTATATTGAAAGATGGCTCAAAAGTCCTTTCGTTCTGCCGGATGGAAGCAGGATTGAAAGAGAATCTGGAACACCACAAGGTGGTGTAATTAGTCCAGTACTGGCAAATATGTTTCTGCACTATGTCTTTGATATGTGGATGAAAAGAAATTTCCCACAGGCGCCGTTTGAAAGATATGCAGATGATGGAGTTGTGCATTGTAGAACCAAAGAAGAAGCACTCTACATAAAGAAGAAGCTTGTTAAAAGGTTTGAAGAGTGTAAACTGGAGCTGCATCCTGTTAAAACAAGAATTGTATACTGTAAAGATAAGGACAGGACTAAGGAGGAAGAACTGGCGGAGTTTGACTTTCTTGGGTACACTTTTAAGGCAGTCTACATTAAATGTAAGGATGGTGTGATGCGAAATAACTTTATCGCATCGGTCAGTAAAACAGCAGCGAAAGGTTTCAGGGATAAGATCAAAGCACTGGAGATACACAAGAGAACCGGGTGCAAGATAGACATGATTGCAGAACTGCTGAATCCGATGATTAGAGGGTGGATGAATTACTTTGGGAAATTTAATCCGTCAGCAATGAAAAACACGTTACAGTGTATTGAATGCAGGCTGATAAAATGGGCAATGTGCAAGTATAAAAGTTTTCGTGGACGCAGGCAGAGGGCTGAGAAATGGCTCTCGTCTATCAGGAAACGAGAGCCGAAGCTGTTTGCTCATTGGAGCAGGATGTACTCGTATTGTTAAATGATAAGAGCCGTATGAAGGGAGACCTTCACGTACGGTTCCGTGAGAAGTTTGAGGTGAAAGTCCTCTTACTTACTCGACTGGAAGGGAAGGGTCAAATCTCCCCTATCCGATTCTCTCCCAGAATATTTAAGATTTTGACAGAAGCGCTGCAGAAGGAGGAACCTGCGGGACAGAACTCCTGTTCCTGTAATGAAGTCCTCCTGGGATTTTCAGTTTCCGCAGCGGTTTGCAGAAAAATTTCAAAAAACTTTACGCCATGTGGGCGGCTGATATGGACATGGAGGTTTCGGAGTGTGTCAGAAAGGCTCTTCACGAATATGTGGATCCGGGCGTGTCCGGCTATGTGAGAGTAATTTTGGATGAAATTTTGGATGAAATTCATCAGGATCTGGTATGCGGGGAAGACAGACGTCTCCCCCTGTTTCTTTCTGTCTAATTTTAATAGAGATAATAGGACAGAATTTCACTGATTTGAAAGCCTGCTTTCCGGTACAGGGAGACGGCGGCTGTGTTGAGCCCCGATACATGGAGAAAGATCCGCTTACAGCCCGGTACAGGCAGACCGCCTTCAAGGAGGGAGAGGGTGAGAAGAAGGGCCTCTTTTCCAAGACCCTGGCCCCGCAGGGATTCTTTGATTTCAAAGCCATAGAAGCAGGCGCTGTCTGAAGAAAAGAACAGGCAGCAGCTCCCCGCACGGAGGGAGGACGGGCAGGGGCGTTCTTTTCCCTTTTTCAGATAAAAAGAGAGAAGAAAAGAGCCGTCTCCCATATCCTCCCACCGGACGCCGAGACGGCCGGATGCTGCCGGTTTGGCTGTTCTGTCTCCTGTTTCCTCGGCTCCCGCTTTCGCGCCTTCTTTTTTATCCGTTTTATCCAGCTCAAGCTCCATCTTATACTCATCCCTGTCGTGAACCGCCTCCAGAGAGGCCAGGGCAGCCAGAGTCCCCTCGCAAGGCGCGCTTACAGGAAAGTAGAGATCCATATCCTCAATATCCTGGGACAGCCGCTCAAAGAGAGCAGAGAAATACCCGTTTCTTCGAAGGTCGGGGCGGGTAAAGGCAGTACACTCTGCGTAGGAGACGGCTGGATCGGCGAAAAAGCTTAAGGCTGCTGCGCAGGCCAGCTCTTTTGTGTCCATAAAAAGAAGATAGAAAAGATCTCCGTCCTCAAGGGGAAAAAACGGCGCGGCATTCTCCCCGTTTCTGCACTTTTCTAAAAGTCTGCAGACTTTTTCTCTCTGAATGAGAGAAGGCCGGTCTGTTCTTATTATATTCATCGCAATATCTCCTGAAAAATAAAAAACGCATGCTTCATGTGCGTTCATTATAAGTATAGTCCATATATCGTTTTAATTTCAACAGAAAAATGAGAACTTTTTCTATTGTGCGATGAAAATCTCAGTGATAAAATATAAGCGTTTATAAAAATGAGGAGGGACTGAAGATGAAATTCATGAAGGGCATCACTATCATTTTCGGCATCACCGTAATAGGGGAATTTCTCAATGTCCTGCTTCCGTTTCCTATACCCTCAGGGGTATACGGGCTTTTTCTGCTTTTAGCTTTGCTGTGCCTTAAGGCTGTGAAGCTGGAAGCTGTGGAGGGGCCTGGAAACTTTTTTCTGGATACCATGCCTCTGATGTTTATTCCGGCAGGCGTGGGCCTTATAAACAGCTGGGATTTGATGAAAAGTATTTTGATTCCCCTCACGGTGATTACAGCGGTATCAACAGTTTTTGTCATGGCTGTGACTGGAAAAACGGCTCAGTATCTGATCAGAAAGAGGCAGCAGAAGTGACCTGTACGTCAAAGACAGAAGAGATGGCAGCAAAGGAAAACGAGAGATGGAAGAATTAGCAGGAACATCCCTTTATTTTGGGATGCTTTTAAGCGTGGGAGCATATCTTTTAGGAGTGTGGCTGAAAAATAAGACAGGGCTTTTGATTTTAAATCCCCTTTTGGTGGCTATACTGGCAGTGATTGTGGTTTTAAAGATCTGCGGGATCAGCTATGAAACTTACAACAGAGGAGGAGAATACCTGAGCTATTTTCTGACACCGGCGACGGTCTGTCTGGCCATTCCGCTCTATAAGCAGCTGGAAATGCTCCTGAACAACAAGCTGGCAGTGGGCGCTTCCATTCTGACAGGAGTAGCCGGCAGCGCAGGAAGCATTTATGTCATGGCGAAGGGCTTTGGCCTGAACCATGAGATTTATGTGAGCCTCCTTCCGAAATCGATTACCACGGCTATCGGAATGGGAGTCAGCGAGGAGATGGGAGGAATCGTAACCCTGACAGTGGTAAGCATTATAATTACAGGAATTCTTGGAAACATTATAGCTGATGTGATATTTAAGATCTTAAAGATTGAGGAGCCTATGGCGAGAGGACTGGCTCTCGGAACATCAGCCCATGCTATCGGGACAGCCAAGGCCCTGGAGCTGGGTGAGGTGGAGGGCGCCATGTCGAGTCTTGCCATAGCAGTGGCAGGTATTCTGACAGTAGTTGTGGTTCCTCTGATTTCAGGCATGCTTTAGAACAGACACCGTCTGGATACGCCAGGCAGAGGTAAATAAACAGGCACCTAAGGCCGGGGACATAAAAAGGAAGTGGGAGAATGAATCTGTATGAAGCAATAGGCGTCCGCCACTCAGTGCGGAAGTATTCTAATAAAGAAGTTTCAGAAAAGCTGAGGGAACAGCTTCTGGCATTTGCCGGAAAGGCCTCACCGCTCAATGACAGGATTGCCGTTGCCTTTGAGATGATTGACAACAGAGAAAAAAAGGCAGATGTAAAGGGGCTGTGGAAGGTGGACGCGCCCTGGTATCTGGCCCTCTACTCAGAACCGGCAGAAGGATTTGAGAGGAACGGAGGCTACCTGATGGAGCAGATAGTTCTCTATATGACCACAAAGGGGCTGGGGACCTGCTATCTCGGCGGCAGCACTGTCAAAAAAAAGAGAACGGACGGAAAGCGCCTGGTTATGATTATAGCCTTTGGCTATCCGGAGGGAAAGCTGTGCAGAGAAAGCTCTCTGGCAAAGAGACTTCCTCTGAGCGAGCTGTGTGTCTTTAAGGAAGAAGTGGGAGAAACTATGAAAACTGTCCTGAAAGCGGCGAGACTGGCACCTTCCGCATTTAATTCCCAGCCGTGGCGTTTCATTGTGTATTCAGACAGAATATATGTATTTTCCAAAAAAGAAACAGGGCTTTTCAGAGGCCTGAAGGGACTGGCCCCCCAGGCCGGCACAGGCAGAGATTTCTCCATAGGCGTCATGCTCTCTCACATCATGCTCGCCGCAGAGGAGCTCTGGCTGGAGCTTGAGACAGCCACCGAGGAGCAGTTTGCCTCAAAAGTGTATAAAAACGGGACCTACGTCGCCACACTGACGATCCGGCCCTAGAGAAAGACACAGAGAGAAGAGCAGAAAACCACAGAAACATTTGTGCCATGCAGATACAAATTTTCTGTGGTTTTTCTGCGCATACAGGAAAAAAGGGGTTCCCTCCATCTCCCTGGAAGCCACTGAGGCCGGCAGACCGCTGTATGAGGCCTTCGGGTTTGTGCCCATGGAACATGAGATGGAACTTCCTGTATAACGCTATTGATCCCCCCTCTCTCTTATGATAAAATGAGTTAGAATTAAGCTAGAATTAAACTAGGTAAAGTCTGGAAAACAGGAGGATAAGATGGTAAGTAAATTAATTGAAAAAATTCAGAAAACAAAGGCTCCGATCTGTGTTGGCCTGGATCCGATGTTAAGCTATATCCCGGAGCATGTGACAAAAAAGGCATATGAGGAGTTCGGTGAAACGCTTGAAGGAGCAGCAGAGGCAATCTGGCAGTTCAACAAGGAGATTGTGGACGCGACTTGCGATCTGATTCCATCCGTAAAGCCGCAGATTGCCATGTATGAGCAGTTCGGCCTTCCAGGGCTTGCAGCGTACGACAAGACCGTAAAGTACTGCCAGGAAAAGGGACTGATTGTCATTGGAGATGTGAAGAGAGGAGATATTGGTTCTACCTCTGCAGCCTATGCAGCGGGCCATATCGGAAAAGTCCAGGTGGGAAGCAAAACTTACAGCGGCTTTGACACAGAGTACATCACAGTAAACCCGTACCTGGGAACAGACGGCGTGAAACCCTTTGTGGATGTGTGCAATGAGTGTGACAGGGGAATTTTCGTGCTGGTGAAAACATCCAACCCGTCCAGCGGCGAGTTCCAGGACAGGCTGATTGACGGCCGTCCTCTGTACGAGCTGGTAGCTGAAAAGGTTGTAGAGTGGGGCAGCGCCTCCATGGACGGAGAGTACAGCAATGTGGGCGCTGTAGTGGGCGCTACGTATCCGGAGATGAGCAAAATTTTGAGAAAGCTCATGCCGAAGACATACTTCCTGGTACCTGGCTATGGAGCCCAGGGCGGAACTGCCGAGGATTTGAAATACTGCTTTAACCAGGA
The DNA here is from genome assembly GCF_003480545.1 of Clostridium sp. AM29-11AC. NCBI lineage: Bacteria > Bacillati > Bacillota > Clostridia > Eubacteriales > Clostridiaceae > Clostridium > Clostridium sp. AM29-11AC. The sequence goes on along the minus strand of NZ_QUJI01000016.1, from coordinate 82,393 downwards.
CGGACTCGGAGCAATCGTAAACTCTTCCAGAGGAATTATTGCTGCCTATAAGAAGGATACCTACGCAAAGTTCGGTCCGGAGCATTTCGGCGAGGCTTCCAGGCAGGCAGTTATCGATATGATTGCCGATATTGGCCGCGTACTGTAAAACGGAAAAACTGTATGAACTGTGTGCAGGTTCCCGGCGGTCAGGCCTGCAGGCCTGCGCTGCAGCCGGAAAGAATCGGGGCAGGGAATACAGGAAAGATTTTCAGAAATGGAAATAAAATACCGCGTGAATCAAAGAGATAAAAAGAAAAAAGCACGCGGAGTACAACAGGGAGAGAAAAATGGCACAGATAAAGGAAACGGCTGTTGTGTACAGCCAGGAAATGCTGGCCCCTGGGATCTACAGCATGTGGATTTCCACGAAGGCGTCAGAACAGGCAAAGCCGGGACAGTTTATTTCTGTCTATACAAAGGATGGCTCCAGGCTTCTTCCGCGGCCAATCAGCATCTGCGAGATTGATAGGGAAGAGGGGCGCCTGCGCATCGTGTACAGGATTGCAGGAGCGGGAACCGAGGAGTTTTCCCACTATGAGCCGGGAGATTCTATTGAAATCATGGGACCGCTGGGAAACGGATTCCCCACAGAGGGGAAGAAGGTATTCCTGATCGGAGGAGGAATCGGAATCCCTCCCATGCTGGAGCTTGCCAAAACGCTTGACTGCGAAAAGCAGACGATTCTGGGCTATCGTGATGAAAATCTGTTTTTAAAGGAAGAGTTCGAGGCCTGGGGCCAGGTGTATGTGGCCACAGAGGACGGAAGCGCAGGGACGAAGGGAAATGTTCTTGACGCCATCCGTGAACATGGGCTGACTGCCGACGTGATGTACGCCTGCGGCCCGACTCCCATGCTCCGCGCACTGAAGGAGTACGCCAGAGAACATCAGATCCGCTGCTACATCTCATTAGAGGAAAAGATGGCCTGCGGAATCGGAGCCTGCCTGGCCTGCGTCTGCAAGTCAAAGGATGTGGATCACCACACCAATGTAAACAACAAGCGGATCTGCAAGGACGGGCCTGTATTCTTAGCCGAGGAGGTGGAGCTGTAATGAACATGAAGGTGAATCTGGCCGGAGTGGAGCTCAAAAATCCGGTTATGACAGCCTCCGGAACCTTCGGCTCCGGAGCTGAGTACGGCGAAATGGTAGACTTAAACAGACTGGGAGCTGTAGTGACCAAGGGAGTTGCCAGCATTCCGTGGCCGGGAAACCCTACTCCCAGAATTGCGGAAACCTACGGCGGCATGATCAATGCAGTGGGCCTGCAGAATCCGGGATTTCAGGTGTTTGCAGAGCGTGATATCCCCTACCTGAAGCAGTTTGACACGAAGATCATCGTCAATGTCTGCGGCAAGACCACGGAGGACTATATCGACGTGGTGGAGAAGCTCTCCGACCAGCCGGTAGACATGCTGGAAATCAATATTTCCTGCCCCAATGTTAAGGAGGGAGGAATCGCTTTCGGTCAGGATCCGAAGGCCGTGGAAGCCATTACCAGAGAGGTGAAGAGGCATGCCAGGCAGCCGGTGATTATGAAATTAAGCCCCAATGTGACGGATATCACAGTTATGGCAAAGGCTGCCGAGGCAGGAGGAGCAGATGTGCTCTCTCTGATCAACACTATCACCGGAATGAAAATTGACATCCACCGGAGAACCTTCGCCGTGGCCAACAAGACAGGGGGACTCTCCGGTCCTGCCATCAAGCCTGTGGCTGTCCGCATGGTGTACCAGGTGGCCAACGCAGTCAGCCTTCCGATTATCGGAATGGGAGGAATTATGTGTGCGGACGACGCCATTGAATTTATGATGGCCGGAGCCACGGCCGTTGCAGTGGGAACTGCAAACTTCCACAACCCCTATGCGACAGAGGAGATTGTAAAGGGGATAGAAGCGTATATGAGACAGTATCAGGTGGAGGATATTAACAGCCTGATCGGAATTGTAAAATAGAGCCCAGCGCAGGATGTGCTGGAAAAATCAGGCATAAAAGGAGCAGAAAATGGAAAGTTATAAGCAGGAATTTATCGAATTTATGGTGGAGAGCCAGGTGCTCAAGTTTGGAGAATTTACATTAAAGAGCGGAAGAAAATCTCCGTTTTTCATGAACGCAGGCGCATACGTGACAGGAGCGCAGCTTCGCAAGCTGGGCGAGTACTATGCGAGAGCCATCCATGACAACTACGGCCTTGATTTCGATGTGCTGTTCGGGCCGGCCTACAAGGGAATCCCTCTGTCAGTGGCTACAACCATGGCGATCAGTGAGCTTTACGGAAAGGAGATCCGCTACTGTTCCAACCGAAAAGAGGTGAAGGATCACGGCGATACGGGAATCCTTCTGGGAAGCAAGTTAAAGGACAAAGACAGGGTAGTGATTATCGAGGATGTGACAACCTCCGGAAAGTCCATTGAGGAAACCTTCCCGATTATCAAGGCTCAGGCCGATGTGGAGGTGAAAGGTCTGATCGTTTCCCTGAACCGTATGGAGAGAGGAAAGGGAGAGAAGAGCGCCCTCGAGGAGGTAAAGGATCTCTACGGCTTCCCGACAGCGGCCATCGTTTCCATGAAGGATGTGGTTGAGCACTTATACAACAGAGAGTGCCAGGGAAAAATTGTGATCGACGATCAGATCAAGGCTGCCATTGATGCATACTATGAGCAGTATGGGGCAAGGTAATCTGAGAAACAACAGAAAAGCTAAGGAGATGAGTCCGATGGAGAAGGTTTACAGGACAATGCGCAATGCAGGCGCATGCAGTATCGTGATCGGAAGCGTTATGATTGTTACGGGGCTTGCGGCCGGGATTATGGCCATTGTAAGCGGGGCGGCTCTTTTGAGACGTAAATCAGAAATTACATTTTGATAAAAGGCTTTGACAGAAACGGCTGCAGCGAACTAAGCTGCAGCCGGGAAAAAGCAGAGGAAAGAGTGTTGCATTTTTACGTGATTTCAGTTGCAACACTCTTTTTGGGATGGAGGCAAAGAGTGAAAGAAGAAAATATTCGCGGCATTCACGGGAAGCCGCGTTTCAGATAGAGGGGAACTGTTAAAATATTTATGTGGAAAAGAACGAAGACGCATCAGAAGGTGTGCTGGGTGCTGTTTATCTGTTACCTGCTTATGCTCACTCATTTTATGTTTTTTTCCGACGGATTCAGCCGGTCGGAATATACGGAATACCATTACAATATCACTCTGTTCAAGGAGATTAAGCGGTTTTACACCTACCGGGAGCTGCTGGGAATGAAAGCCTTCCTCATCAACACGGTGGGAAATGTGGTGTGCTTCATGCCCTTTGGCTTTATTCTCCCGATTATCACAGAGCTTGGGAAGCGCTGGTACAACACCTTTCTGCTGAGCTTTCTGATGACACTTACGATAGAGACTATTCAGCTTGTCCTCAAGGTGGGGAGCTTCGATGTGGACGACATGTTTTTAAATACAGTGGGAGGAATTGCCGGATACATACTGGTGATAATCTGCAAAGCGATGAGGAGGGTTTTCTATGACTCAGAAACCTAAAAAAATTTCATATATCAGGAAGCCGCTGGCAAAAAACAGCTTCATCTGTCTGGGACTTGCCGCTGTGGCCCTGTTTCTTGGAGGCGCAGGCATCGGCCTGGGAGTGAAAAGCCAGGGAAATCTTCCCGTAGGAGGGGCGGCGGTGTGCTTTTCCAGCTTTCTGTTTGCCGTGTTTGGAATCATATACGGCGCAGCCTCTTTTCAGGAGGATGAAAAAAATTATATTCTGGCTAAAATCGGGGCGCCTGTAAGCGGGCTTCTCGTTATTTTATGGATAGTTCTTATTTTAATTGGATTGAAAGGATGATGGGGATGAGATACGAAACAGGGATCCGTTATGCAGATAAATGGAAAGAGGAAAACGAGGCAGTAGGGGAACGTCATGAGCTGGCCCTCGGGCGAATCCGCGCCATACTCTCTGAGACAACCGTGGGGGAGCGCTTTCTGCCGTATTTCAGAAAAACGGCGGAGTTTATCCTGCTGTGCGAGGAAGTCTTCCGGATGCAGGCCTGCGGGGAGCTGGCAGAAAAGTCTCTGTCTGAGCTAAAAGATCTGAATAAGGCACTCTATGAGGATATTCTGCCCGCCCATTATGGGGAGAGCTTTGCCAACCCGGCCTTTGCCTGCAGGGAGCTGACGGAACGCTACGGAAGATACCTCTCCTTCCTCTGCACGGAAATCAGGGGAATGATCGTCTATGCCTATGAGAGCCGGCTCTCTGATATGACGATTCTGGAAGAGGTGTTCATTGAGGTCTACAATCTGTTCGAGGGGGAGGAACCGGAGGAAAAGGAGCTGAAGTCTGTGCTCTACTGGTTTGTCAGCGACTACTGCGACGTCACCCTGACCTACCGGATTCGGGAGTCCTTAGATCCGTCCCTGGACTTTGCGGCAGACATTATCCGAAATGCGGACCTGTCGGATGAGAGGTATCTCTACCAGTTCGGAGAGTACATTTCCGATACAGAGCGTTCGCTTTCTGCCTTCTTAAACAGCCTTCCGGAAGAAACCGTAAAAAAGATGGCAGACACATTCACAGAGGGATACCGGAAAGGCTTCGAGGTGATGGGGCGTGATCTCACAAAGAAGGAGACCGTCCAGATCCGCTGCCCTCTGGGATTTGAGCGGATGATGCGGTACGCAGTGGAAAACTTTGAAAAGATGGGGCTTTCGCCGATTTTCTGCAGGGCAGCAGTGGGAACCATGAACAGGACTCCCTCCAGAACCAATGGGTACTATGGATTTTCTCCGAACCGCCAGTATGAGTATGATCACCGCTATGACAATGCCCTCTATATGGACAAGGCCTTTAAGGAGAGAAAACTCTCTGTGCTCAGGGTAGCCTATGAGGAGTACAAGGCTCTGGCAGCTGCCTATGGAGGCCCTGCCGTTCTGGAGACCTTCGGAGAGGAGGCCTTCCTGCCGGAAAACAAGAGGGAGGCATTTTCCCTGACTGAAAAGCAGGAGAAGCTGACACACGCCTATGTCAACGAGTCCATGCAGATCGCGGACGGATATATTCCGGGAGATGAAACCAGCTTTACGATCATCGCCTTTCCTGTACCGGAAATCGGGGAGAGATTTGCAGAAATCTTTGATGAAACCATCCGCATCAATACGCTGGATTACGAGCTCTATAAGAGAGTCCAGCAGTCGATCATCGACGCCCTCGATACAGCGGAGTATGTGAGGGTGACGGGTAGAGGGGAGAACCGGACGGATCTCAGAATCAGCCTTGTGGCCCTCGAGCATCCGGAGAGGGAGACAAGGTTTGAAAACTGCGTGGCAGATGTGAATATCCCGGTTGGAGAGGTGTTTACCTCACCGGTGCTTCAGGGCACGGAGGGAACGCTTTTCGTGGGAAATGTCTATATCGGCGACTTTCAGTTCAGAAACCTCTGCATTCATTTTGAGAACGGCAGGACAACGGACTACACCTGTGAGAACTTTGCCGATGAGGAGGAGTGCAGAAAGCTGGTCAAGCAGGTCATCTTAAAGAATCACGACAGCCTGCCTATGGGAGAGTTTGCAGTGGGAACGAATACAACTGCCTATGCGGTGGGAATCAAATACGGAATTCTCGATAAGTTCCCCATTCTGATTGCAGAAAAAACAGGCCCCCACTTTGCAGTAGGAGATACCTGCTACAGCTGGTCAGAGGACAGCCCGGTCTACAACCCGGACAAGAAAGAAGTTGTGGCCCGGGATAACGAGGTTTCTATCCTGAGAAAGGAGGATCTGTCCAAGGCCTATTTCGGGTGCCACACAGATATCACGATTCCCTACTCAGAGCTTGACACGGTGGAGGCGGTGCAGAAGGACGGAAGCAGCGTCTATATTATTAAGGGAGGGCAGTTTGTGCTTCCGGGAACAGAGGAGCTGAATCTGGCGCTTCGGGAGCTGGAGGAGCAGGAAATCTAGGAGCATGGAGTCTGCCGGAATGTCAAACCTGCCGGCAGGGGACAGGCTTCTGGTTAAACAGCAGGGATCATATCTGCTTATAAGTATAATTCATAAGCGCTGATCTTGACGGCAGAAGATAAAACAGGTATTATTAATTAGCAAAGCTAAGATAAAGAATGATAATTATTAGCAAAACTAATGTAAAAATATAAAAGACAAAGGAGAATTCACTATGGCAAAAGTAGGAATTGTAATGGGAAGCGACTCAGATATGCCGATTATGGCACAGGCAGCTGATTTCCTGGAGAAAATGGGAATTGACTTTGAGATGACCGTTATTTCTGCTCACAGGGAACCGGACGTATTCTTTGAGTATGCCAAATCAGCAGAGTCCAGAGGATTCAAGGTGATTATTGCAGGGGCCGGAAAGGCGGCTCATCTGCCGGGTATGTGTGCCGCCCTGTTCCCCCTCCCGGTGATCGGAGTTCCGATGAAGACCTCCGATTTAGGCGGTGTGGATTCTCTGTACTCCATCGTTCAGATGCCGTCCGGAATCCCGGTGGCGACGGTTGCCATCAACGGCGGAAAGAATGCCGGTATTCTGGCAGCGAAGATCCTGGCAGCTTCTGATCCGGAGCTTCTCGAAAAATTAAAAAAATACTCTGAGGAAATGAAGAACGAGGTCGTTTCCAAGGCAGAAAAGTTAGACAAAATCGGCTACAAGGAGTACGTGGCTCAGATGAAATAGTCCCGCGGGGCTTTGCAGTTTAAAGCCTGTTATGATACGAAAGAGCGGCAGATGTGAATACAATAGGACGTGCGCACAGGGCGCAGATAGGAGATAAATCATGGATTACAAGAACGCCGGAGTGGATATTGAAGCTGGATATAAGTCTGTGGAGCTTATGAAAAAATTTGTTCAGGGGACAATGAGACCTGAGGTTATGGGAGGAATCGGAGGATTTTCCGGGGCCTTCAGCGCAGCGGCTTTTAAGGGAATGGAGGAGCCGGTTCTCTTATCCGGTACAGACGGAGTGGGAACGAAGCTTAAGCTGGCTTTCCTTCTGGATAAGCATGACACCGTGGGCATTGACTGTGTGGCCATGTGCGTGAACGATGTGGCCTGCGCAGGCGGCGAGCCTCTGTTTTTCCTGGACTATGTTGCCTGCGGGAAAAACATTCCCGAGAGAATTGCCACAATCGTGAGCGGCGTGGCAGAGGGCTGCATCCAGTCAGGCGCTGCCCTCATCGGCGGAGAGACAGCGGAAATGCCGGGCTTCTATCCGGAGGACGAGTATGATCTGGCAGGCTTTGCCGTGGGCGTGGCTGACAGAAAGGATATGATCACCGGAGAGCATTTAAAGGCAGGGGATGTGCTGATCGGTATGGCATCCTCCGGCGTTCACAGCAACGGATTTTCCCTGGTGAGAAAAATTTTCGAGAATGAGCTCACAAAAGAGGGCTTAAATACATATTATGATGAGCTTGGAAAGACCCTGGGAGAGGCGCTGATTGCCCCCACCAAGATCTATGTGAAGGCTCTGCGGGCAGTGAAGGAGGCAGGAGTTGCCGTTAAGGCCTGCAGCCACATTACCGGAGGCGGCTTCTACGAGAACGTGCCGAGAATGTTAAAAGAGGGAACCAGAGCTGTGATTAAGAAGGACAGCTATGAGGTTCCGCCGATCTTTGGCTTAATGGCGAAGAAAGGACAGGTAGAGGAGCACATCATGTACAATACCTTTAATATGGGAATCGGCATGATCGTGGCTGTGGATCCGGCAGATGCAGAGAAGACCATGGAGGCCATGAGGGCAGCAGGCGAGACTCCTTATGTCATCGGCTCTGTGGAGGCAGGAGAAAAGGGAGTAGACTTATGTTAAGAGTCGGAGTCATGGTGTCGGGAGGAGGCACGAATCTTCAGGCCATCCTGGATGCCATTGACAGCAAGAAGATCAGAAACGCCGCTGTGGCGGCAGTGATCAGCAACAACCGGAATGCCTATGCCCTGGAGAGGGCGAGGAACCATGGGATTGAGGCTGTCTGCGTTTCACCGAAGGACTATGAAACCAGAGCTCAGTTCAATGAGGCTCTTTTGGCTAAGGTGGATGAATACAGGCTGGATCTGATTGTGCTGGCCGGATTTCTGGTGGCTATCCCGGCAGCTGTGATTCAGAAATATCCAAACCGTATTATCAACATCCATCCGTCCCTGATCCCATCCTTCTGCGGAGTGGGCTATTACGGACTTAAGGTGCATGAGGCAGCTCTTAAAAGAGGCGTAAAAATTACCGGGGCTACCGTTCACTTTGTGGACGAGGGGACTGACACGGGACCCATCCTTCTGCAGAAAGCTGTGGAGGTAAAGCCGGGCGATACGCCGGAAATCCTTCAGCGCCGGGTGATGGAGGAGGCCGAGTGGGTTCTTCTTCCAAAAGCCATCGACATGATTGCAAATGGGGAGATCTCATAAATAGAAGGGCCGGAAACGGCCCGGCTGGTTTCGAGGCTGGCTTCCGTCCGGGAGGCCGGCCTTAGGCCGTTTTGGCAGAGGATGAATTTTGACAGAACTGAGAGTTTGGGAGAGACTCTGAGAGAGGGGCCGACGCCCGGGTAGGGACGGATTCCGCTCAGATAACTCAGAGATAAATGGAGGACAACGAGATGAAGGTTTTAATTGTGGGAAGCGGCGGAAGAGAGCATGCGATTGCCTGGAAAGTGGCTCAGAGCCCAAAGGTGGAGAAAATTTACTGCGCGCCGGGAAATGCAGGGATTGCAGAGGTGGCAGAGTGCGTTCCCATCGGAGCCATGGAGTTTGAGAAGCTGGCAGACTTTGCAAAGGAGCATCAGGTAGATCTGACTGTCATCGGCATGGACGATCCGCTGGTAGGGGGGATTGTAGACGTATTTGAGAAAGAGGGGCTGAGAGTATTCGGGCCGAGAAAGAATGCGGCTATTCTGGAAGGTTCCAAGGCTTTCTCCAAGGATCTGATGAAGAAATACGGGATTCCCACTGCAGCCTATGAAAATTTTGACAATGCGGACGAGGCCCTCGCATATCTGGAAACGGCTTCCATGCCTATCGTCCTGAAGGCGGACGGCCTGGCCCTGGGAAAGGGCGTGCTCATCTGCAATACGCTGGAGGAGGCAAAAGAGGGTGTAAAGAGCATTATGCTGGACAAGAAATTCGGCTCTGCCGGAAATCAGATGGTGGTTGAGGAGTTTATGACAGGGCGGGAGGTGTCTGTGCTCTCCTTTGTAGACGGCAATACCATCAAAATCATGACCTCCGCGCAGGATCACAAGCGGGCCAAGGACGGCGACGAGGGACTCAACACAGGCGGAATGGGAACCTTTTCCCCAAGTCCCTTCTATACAGAAGAGGTGGATCAGTTCTGCAGAGAGCACATTTACCAGGCCACAGTGGATGCCATGAAGAAGGAGGGCAGGGAGTTCAAGGGAATTATTTTCTTTGGACTGATGCTGACAGACAAGGGGCCGAGAGTCCTTGAGTACAACGCCAGGTTCGGAGATCCGGAGACCCAGGTGGTGCTTCCACGCATGAAGAATGATATTGTGGAGGTATTTGAGGCGTGCATCGACGGCACCCTGGATCAGATCGATCTGGAATTTGAGGACAATGCAGCGGTCTGCGTCGTTCTGGCCTCTGACGGCTACCCGGTGAAGTATGAGAAAGGGCTCCCCATCCGGGGCCTTGAAAATTTCCGGCAGAAGGATGGATACTATGTATTCCATGCCGGAACAGCCTTCGACAGGGAAGGAAGGATTGTCACAAACGGAGGACGCGTTCTGGGCGTGACAGCCACCGGAGAAAACCTGAAGGCCGCCAGGGCAAACGCCTACAGGGCTGCAGAGTGGGTGGATTTTGACAATAAATATATGCGCCATGATATTGGAAAGGCTATTGACGAGGCTTAGAACAGGCGGCAGGGAGTGATAACGGAACCCTGACTAATCTGCAGGAAGCCTATTCTGAAATGTAAATGCCGCGGGCTGTCAGTGAAATGCTGATTGTCTGCGGCATTTATTGGGATAACAGGATTCCTGCGGGAGGGTGGGAAAGCTTCCGGCAAGGCAGAGCCGTCAGGAGACTTGTATATAAAATCTGTAAAAAAAGTAAAAGAAAAGAGGGAAGCTTGCAGGACGCGGTAATTGGTGGTAGGATAGCAGTGGTCTGAAAGCAGACCCTGCGATGCATAAGCAGATGAGAGACGACAACAGATACGGAATATACACTGGGAGGAAATGAAATGTTTGCAGACTACCATGTCCATTCTGACTTCAGCTGGGATTCCAGAACGCCCATGGAGACTCAGATCCAGGCGGCGCTCCGGGCGGGAGTGGAGGAGCTTTGCTTCACAGAACATGTGGACTACGGGGCCAGGAGCGGGGAGGACAACTGTGATTACAGCGCCTACAGAAGGGAGCTGGAGCGCTGCCGGGCGATTTACGGAAATCAGATCCGGCTGAAATATGGAATTGAATTTGGGGTGCAGACGCATACAGTCGGAGAATATGAGAGGGATTTCCGGGAGCAGCCCTTTGACTTTGTGATTTTGTCCTGCCATCAGGTTGACAATCTGGAATTTGACAATCAGGCTTACCAGAAGGGGAAGACACAGCGGGAATATAATGAGGGATATTACAGAGAGATCCTGAAGGTGATCCAGAGATTTGACGGCTACAGCGTGCTGGGACACCTGGATATGATGCGCCGCTATGACAGAAACGGGCCCTGGCCGTTTGAAAACAGCCGTCCCATTCTGGAGCAGATTCTTTCCCATGTGATTGAGAGAGGAAAGGGGATAGAGGTCAATACTTCCTGCTTTCGCTACAGGATTGGAGATTTAACTCCCTCAGAGGATATTTTGAGGCTGTACCGGGATATGGGAGGAAAAATCCTGACACTTGGCTCTGACGCCCACCGCCCGGAACAGATTGCCGAACAGTTTCCTTTTGTCAGGAGAAGGTTAAGGGAGCTGGGGTTTCGGGAGCTCTGCGCTTTTCACCAGATGGAACCGGAATTTTATCCCCTGTAGGAGCGAGGCAGACGGCTCAAATGAGGAGGAATTTGTGCGGCTTACCGGAGACTCAGGTTTTGGATGCCCGGCAGAGAAATTTCCGGAATAGAGATCTCAGGAGGGCATGGAAGAGGGCTGCGCTGCATAAAATGGCAGATAAGAAGTGAAGTACAGGAATGATATAAATGAAAATTGCTGTAGTCAGGGAAGGGGACAGTGTGGATACAATTGCCGCTTCCTTTCAGATACCGGTGGAGCGTCTTGCCGCCGACAATCAGATAGAGTACCCATACCGCCTGGCCGTAGGCCAGGCTCTTTTGATCCGGGAGGATGAGGATACAGAGCCGGTGCAGCCGGTAAAACAGCTGATTGAGGCAGGGGGATACGCCTATCCTTTTATCAGGGAAGAGGTGATTCGGGAGGCGCTGCCATTTCTGTCGGAGGTTCTCGTGTTTTCTTATGGTTTTACCAGGGAGGGGGAGCTGATTGCCCCTTTAGCGCCGCCTGACGGGCTGATCAGAGAAATCCAGGCAGCAGGGAAACGGGCTGTACTTGTGCTGACTTCCATGGAGGCAGACGGCCGCTTCAACAGTGAGCTGGCGTCTTTGATGATCCGGGATGTGGAGCTGCAGCAGCGCCTTTTGAGAGCTGTGTGGGAGGAAGTTCAGGAGAAGGGGTATAAAGGGGTGGATCTCGATTTCGAGTACATCCGGGCTGAAGATGGGGAAGGGTATGCGGCCTTCGTGGCCAGGACGAGAGCGCTTTTCTCCGTTTACGGAATCCGTGTTTCAGTGGCTCTGGCGCCCAAGACATCCGCTGATCAGAGAGGACTTCTGTATGAGGGAATTCTCTACCGGGATCTGGGAGCGGCTGCCGACCAGGTTACGCTTATGACTTATGAGTGGGGCTATACCTACAGTGAACCTATGGCTGTTGCGCCTATTCATATGGTAAGGCGCGTGGCCGAGTATGCCCTGACTGAAATACCGCGGGAAAAGATTCTGCTGGGCATTCCCAACTACGGCTATGACTGGCCGCTTCCCTACGAGAGAGGGGTTACAAAGGCAGAGAGCCTCGGGACAATGGAAGCGGTTCAGCTTGCCATTGATCACGGGGTTCCCATCAGCTTTGATGAGCGCTCTCAGACGCCCTGGTTTCGCTACTGGCAGTACGGTGTTCTCCATGAGGTGTGGTTTGAGGATGTGAGAAGCCTTCTGGCCAAGTTTAACCTGGTGGGAGAGCTGGGGTTAAGGGGTATCATGTACTGGCAGCTGATGCGCCTTTACCGGGCCGGGTATCTTCTGCTTGACGGAATGTTCCGTACAGAGCCTGGAGGCCTTTAGACAGCGCCGGATAGGGGAGCGCAGAAAGAGTGTGAAAAGAAGACAGGGAAAATATTCCTTGTGGGAAACAGGACCCGGGTCTATAATAGAAGAACCGCACATACAGTGCGCCAGGATAAAGAGATGGAAAAATAAGGAACAGAGAGGCCGGAGTTTTTCCATCTGACAGGAAATATAAAAGGAGAGATTACATATGATACAGGACATTTTGCCTCACAGATACGATAATTCCTTTAAGAGGCCCAGGCTGACGGAGCAGTCATTTCTGATGTATATCTTAAAGGGAAATATTCTTCTTATCAGGAGAAAGGACAGAGAGGGGAAGGACTGCAGGGAGGAGATTTACGAATCAGAGCGGGCGCTTCCTGCGCCGCAGGAGTTCGGCCCTGCGACAGCCAGGGAACTGGAGGATTCCGGGCTGGTGCCGGATCTGTCAGAGCGGGCGGAATACCTGTTTTCCATTGATGATATCCCGTATTTTATGGTGAGGGGAAGAGACAGCGATCCGGCTGCGGCACTTCTGACTCAGGAGAAAACGGGCAGAGAGGGGCAGGAAAAAGGGAGAGAAGCGGTCGGCTATTCTTTTCAGGGCGCTGCGTATTTTCGTATCATGCAGCCAGAGCACCAGGCCTTTGCAGCCATTACGGCCATACAGCTTTGGCGGTGGAAGGAGAGCAGGAAGTTCTGCGGCCGCTGCGGCCACGAGACCGTAGACAGCCAGTCCGAGCGCGCGCTGGTCTGTCCGGTCTGCGGGCAGACAGAGTATCCGAAGATCTGTCCGGCTGTGATCGTGGCTGTGACGGACAAGGACAGGATCCTGATGTCGCGCTACCGGGGACGCGCCTACCGCGGATATGCCCTAATTGCCGGATTTGTGGAGATCGGGGAAACCTTTGAGGAAACAGTCCGGCGGGAGGTGATGGAGGAGGTTGGACTCAAGGTAAAAAATATCCGCTATTACAAGAGCCAGCCCTGGGCCTTTACCGACACGGAGATGATCGGATTTTTCGCAGAGCTGGACGGAGACGACAGGATAAGGCTGCAGGAGGATGAGCTGTCGGAGGCCGGCTGGTATCACCGGGATGAGATACCGGAAGATACGTCGCTGATCAGCGTGGGAAGCGAGATGAAGATGGCTTTCAAGTATGGAATGATTTAGGAGGAACCTGTGAAAACTGATACGCAAGGCCAAGTGTATGTCCCCTCTTATATATCTTCAGGTAATAGTTCCTATTCCTTTTAATTAATTGACAAAAGTCCGTTTGGTTGTTATGATTGTTGATAACCAAACGGACTTTCCCAATAAAGGCAGGTAATGGCATGAGCAGAATCGTATTATCCCTGCTGGTGGACAATACAGCAGGTGTACTGAGCCGTGTGGCCGGGCTGTTCAGCCGCCGCGGTTACAACATTGAGAGTCTGACCGTTGGAGAGACGGCAGATCCCAAATATTCCAGGATGACAGTGGTTTCCCAGGGAGATCAGGAAATTCTGGAGCAGATTGAAAAGCAGCTCAGAAAGCTGGAGGATGTTTACGACATCAAGGAGCTTCGGGCGGGCCACTCCGTATACAGGGAGCTGATCCTTGTGAAGGTGAGGGCCAATGCCAGCGAGCGTATGGCTATCAATGCCATCGCAGAGATTTTCCGTGCGTCCATTGTGGATGTGGGGAAGGAGTCAGTAACCGTAATGCTGACAGGTGATCAGTCAAAGCTGGACGCTATGATTAATCTTCTGGAGGATTACGAGATTCTGGAGCTTGCAAGGACCGGCGTGACCGGACTTTCAAGAGGAACGGAGGACGTCAGATACCTCCCTTAAAAACTGACGTGTCATGCTGAGTAAAGCCATTGCCAGAGGCGGACAGAGAGTCGTCGGCGATCCGCTTTTTATCACATATCTATTGCATCCTAAGGAGGAAAAGAAAATGGCAAAGATTTATTATCAGGAGGACTGCAACTTATCATTATTAGAGGGAAAGACCATCGCGGTCATCGGCTACGGAAGCCAGGGACATGCCCACGCGTTAAATGCAAAGGAATCCGGATGCCACGTAATTATCGGCCTCTATGAGGGAAGTAAATCCTGGGCCAAGGCAGAGGCTGCGGGATTTGAAGTATATACGGCAGCAGAAGCGGCAAAGCGCGCCGACATTATCATGGTTTTAATCAACGATGAGAAGCAGGCGAAGATGTACAAGGAGTCTATCGAGCCAAACCTTAAAGAAGGTAATATGCTGATGTTCGCGCATGGATTTGCCATCCACTTCGGACAGATTGTTCCTCCGAAGAATGTTGATGTAACCATGATCGCTCCAAAGGGACCCGGCCATACAGTGAGAAGCGAGTATCAGATCGGAAGAGGCGTTCCCTGCTTAATCGCAGTTGCCCAGGACTACACAGGCAAGGCTCATGACCTGGCTTTAGCCTACTCTCTGGCAATCGGCGGAGCAAGGGCAGGCGTTCTTCAGACTACCTTCCGCGAGGAGACAGAGACAGACCTGTTTGGTGAGCAGGCAGTGCTCTGCGGCGGTGTGACAGCCCTGATGAAGGCTGGATTTGAAACTCTCGTCGAGGCTGGCTATGAGCCTGAGAGCGCATACTTTGAATGTATCCATGAGATGAAGCTGATTGTAGACTTAATCTACGAGAGCGGATTCGCAGGAATGAGATATTCTATTTCCAATACCGCAGAATTCGGTGATTATATCACAGGGCCGAAGATTGTGACTGACGAGACAAAGAAGGCCATGAAGCAGATTCTGTCCGACATTCAGGACGGAACCTTCGCAAAGAACTGGCTCCTTGAGAACCAGGTTGGCTGCCCGCATTTCAACGCCATGAGAAAGAGAGAGGCAGCTCATCAGCTGGAGAAGACCGGCGAGGAGTTAAGAAAGCTCTACAGCTGGAACGACAGCAGCAAGCTGCTGGACAACTAAGGCTTTAAACGCCCGGCGTGGCTATCCTGAATGGTCATCGTTGCTTTCTTATTTTATTGCTTGCAAGAACATTTACTATACCTCAAGATTATGAAACGGAGGATGCGTCATTGCCCCAAAGGGTGATGGCGCATCCTCTGTTTTTAGAGAAGAGAAGACTGGCCGTTTTCTTTTTCCGGCAGACAGAACCTGATAAACTGGCTGGTGGTTTTTGTGGCGTAGGACGGATTGTAGGCAAAGCCGATGGTCCTCCTGCGTATGGGGGCTGTAAGGGGAATCTCTATAAGGCTTCCCTCTTCCAGCTCTTTTTTCACGAAATCCTTGATCACGCAGCCGATGCCAAGGCCGATCTTTGAAAATTCGATCAGCAGATCCATAGTAGTGGTCTCCAGCACCTGTTTCGGCTCGATGTCATTTTCCGCAA
Source organism: Clostridium sp. AM29-11AC (assembly GCF_003480545.1). Taxonomy (NCBI): domain Bacteria; kingdom Bacillati; phylum Bacillota; class Clostridia; order Eubacteriales; family Clostridiaceae; genus Clostridium; species Clostridium sp. AM29-11AC. Next base: position 66,680 of record NZ_QUJI01000016.1, on the reverse strand, counting down.
ACCAGGCGTCGATGTGGGTTCGTGTCATGTTGCTGCGGTCTAACAGCATGATGGTGCCTGTCGAAAAGAGATCCGCCTCGCGTCCCTCTCTGAGATACAGATTTTCCAGATAACTCTTCGTACAGACAAACCCGTCTTCAATCTGCATAAGAGGAATAAATTTCAGATTCCGCTTCGTCTTGGGCTCCGCCACCAGACCAATATCCAGCTGCTGCTGTTCCAGCTTGGAAACGGTTTTGGCAGTGGACTGTCCGTCAATCGTCACTTTAATGTGGGGATTTTTCTCCACAAAGCCCTTGAGATAGGGGAGAAGCACATATTTGCAGAGCGTATTGCTGACTCCGATTTTGATCTGTCCGATATTGAAATCCTTGATCCTGCGAAGCTCATTCTCACCGCGGTTCAGGGTATCGAACGCATTGCTCACATGGCTGAAGAGCACCTGCCCCTCCACCGTGAGCTGAACCCCCCTGGAATTTCTCGTAAAAAGCGGAACGCCAAGGCTCTCCTCCAGCTTGCTGACCGCCTTGCTGATAGCAGGCTGGCTGATAAAAAGCTCCTTAGCGGCCTTCGAAATATTTCCTGCCTTAGCGACGGCATAAAAAATTTTGTACTGCGATAAATGCTGTTCCATATACTCACCTCTGAAAGATTACGAAAAGAAAACAGGAAAAATAAAATCTATAACCGAACTTTATATTTCCTATTCATAATATATATTGGTATTATACCAGCCCCTATGGTAAGATGTAAATAGACTTTTCGCGACAGCAGAGAGCAGTGCGAAAACAGGCAGGCACAATTCCACGTCGTGCTTGCACATAAGAGGAATTGTGCCTGCCTGTTTTCATAGGGCGCGAGCCCGCGAGCGAGATGAAGCGAAGCGGAATCGAGCTTGTGCACTGCGGAATCGAGCCTGGCACTGCTGCCGCAGACCATCAACCATTCCAAGGAGGATTATAACCATGGGTATGACTATGACTCAGAAAATCCTGGCCGCCCATGCCGGCCTTGAGTCGGTGAAAGCCGGCCAGTTAATAGAAGCGGATCTCGACTTAGTTCTCGGAAATGACATCACCTCCCCGGTAGCTATCGCAGAGATGGAAAAAATGAAAACCCAGACCGTATTCGATAAGGACAAGATTGCCCTTGTCATGGATCACTTTATCCCCAACAAGGACATAAAGTCAGCTGAAAACTGCAAGTGCTGCCGTGATTTCGCCTGCCGCCATGAGATCTCCAACTACTTTGACGTGGGAGAGATGGGGATTGAGCATGCCCTCCTGCCGGAAAAGGGCCTGGTGGTAGCCGGGGATGCGGTGATCGGGGCAGACTCCCATACCTGTACCTATGGAGCCCTCGGCGCTTTTTCTACAGGGGTGGGGAGCACCGACATGGCTGCCGGAATGGTGACCGGAAAGGCCTGGTTCAAGGTTCCGTCTGCCATCAAATTTGTGCTGACAGGAAAGCCGGGAAAATGGGTGAGCGGAAAAGATGTGATCCTCCACATTATCGGAATGATCGGAGTGGACGGAGCCCTCTATAAATCCATGGAATTTACAGGCGACGGAATCCGGAATCTGTCCATGGATGACCGGTTTACCATCTGCAATATGGCCATTGAGGCAGGCGGGAAAAACGGAATTTTCCCTGTGGATGAGAAGGCTGTCCAGTATATGAAGGAGCACTCGAAACGGGAGTTTCAGATCTACGAGGCAGACGAGGATGCAGAGTATGAGGCAGTCTATACCATCGATCTGTCTGCCCTCAAGCCGACTGTAGCCTTCCCTCACCTTCCAGAGAACACAAAAACCATTGACGAAGCAGGCGATGTAGCCATCGATCAGGTGGTGATCGGCTCCTGCACCAACGGAAGGCTGGAAGATATGCGGATTGCCGCGGAGATCTTAAAGGGAAGAAAGGTGAAGAAAGGAGTCCGCTGCATCGTGATCCCCGCTACACAGGCCATCTACCTTCAGTGCATTAAGGAAGGACTCATGGAAACCTTTATCGAAGCGGGAGCAGTTGTGAGCACCCCCACCTGCGGTCCGTGCCTGGGCGGCTATATGGGAATCCTGGCGGCCGGGGAGCGCTGCGTTTCCACTACAAACAGGAACTTTGTAGGCCGCATGGGCCATGTGGACTCGGAAGTTTATCTGGCAAGCCCTGCAGTGGCGGCTGCCAGCGCGGTGACGGGAAAGATCAGCAGCCCCTGTGAGATTATGGACTAGGAGGAGAAGAGATGAAGGCGTGCGGACATGTATTCAAATATGGAGATAACGTAGACACAGACGTAATTATCCCTGCAAGGTACTTAAATGCCACAAAAGGGGAGGAGCTTGCGAAGCACTGCATGGAAGATATAGACAAAGACTTTGTGAACCGGGTGCAGAAGGGGGATATTATTGTAGCAGAGAAGAACTTTGGCTGCGGATCCTCCAGGGAGCATGCGCCTCTGGCCATCAAATGCGCAGGCATCAGCTGCGTCATTGCAGAGACCTTCGCCAGGATATTCTACCGGAATGCCATCAACATCGGCCTTCCCATCATCGAATGTCCGGAGGCTGCTGCCTCCATACAGGCAGGACATGAGGTGGAGATTGACTTTGACAGCGGAGTGATTACAGATAAGACCACAGGGGAGAGCTTTGAGGGGCAGGCCTTCCCGCCGTTTATGCAGAAGATCATTGAAGCCGGAGGGCTGGTCAACTATATTAATCAGAAGTAGAGAGACATGGCAGCGGAGAGCCAGAGCTTTGCCGGTTCTGCGGGAAAATGGACTTTAAATTTTAGTTGACAGACCTGAAGTTTTCTGCTATTCTTACACACAGCTTTATAGAGATTGATTGCCGCCGGGTAAGAGCGTTAAATTTTGTATCGTTAGGCCGAAGTAGATACAAAACTTAGCGCTCTTTTTCTTTGACAGGGGTTTTTGACAGAGGAAAGCGCCCTGCGCCTTTCCAGCCCTCTGCAGGAAACCGGCAGCCGGTTTTTATCAGGCAAAAACAACATGGAGGAGACAGTATATATGGGAAAGATCTACAGAGAGTTTGCAGAGTATATATCGCTCAGCGTAGCAGGAATGCTGGCAATTTCCTGCTATATTCTGGCAGATACATTTTTTGTATCCCAGAGACTTGGAACAGATGGCCTCGCCGCCCTTAATCTGGCGATACCGATCTATGATGTGATCCATGGAACAGGGCTGATGCTCGGCATGGGAGGAGCGACCAGGTTCTCCATATGCAAAAGCAGAGGCGAGGACAGAGAGGCGAACCTCATGTTCACGAATACGCTTTTTCTGGCAGGGGCCTGTTCAGTCTTTTTTGTCCTTTCGGGACTCCTGTTTTCAGAAAGGCTCGCCGTCCTGCTGGGGGCGGACGAGGCTGTGCTTGAGATGACAAATACGTATTTAAAAGTCCTCATGCTCTTTTCACCGGCCTTTTTGATGAATGACATATTTCTCTGCTTTGTGAGAAATGATAAAAATCCGGGAATGTCCATGGCAGCCACTATCGGGGGCAGTTTTTCCAATATCATTCTCGATTATGTTTTCATGTTCCCTCTGGGCATGGGAATTTTCGGGGCAGCTTTGGCCACAGGCCTCGCCCCTGTTATAGGAATTGCCATTATGTCACCGCACTGGCTGAAGCGGTCAAAGGGCTTCCATGCAGTGAAAACAGGCCTCCTGCCAAAACAGGTAAAGATGAATGTTTCCCTGGGATTCCCTTCGCTTTTGGCTCAGCTCTCATCAGGAGTTGTCATGATTGTATTTAATAAAATCATTCTGGAGCTGGAGGGAAACACCGGGGTAGCTGCCTACGGCGTGATTGCGAATATCGCTCTTGTAGTTGTGGCTGTATACTCAGGAGTCGGACAGGGAATCCAGCCTCTGGTGAGCAGGGAGTACGGGTACGGAAGAAAAGAGAGGGAAGTGCAGCTTCTGCGCTGGGCAGCCGCAGTTGTATTAGCTCTGTCCGTTCTGATCTATGGAGGGCTTTTTGGCCTTGCAGAGCCCATCGTCGGCATTTTTAACAGTGAAAATAGTGTAAGGATGGGTCAGATAGCGGTTATCGGACTGAAACTGTATTTTATATCTGTGCCTTTCGTGGGACTCAACATTGTGCTCACCACCTATTTTTCCGCAGTGGAACAGGCGGTGCCGGCCCAGGTGATTTCTCTTCTGAGAGGCCTTGTGCTGCTCATCCCCATGGCGTTTTTTATGGCGGAGGCCGGAGGACTGACCGGTGTGTGGCTGGCAGTGCCGGTTACCGAATTTCTGTCTGTGGTTCTGGGCGGCTGGCTGTATTTCAGGATGGAGAAGGGAGGAGCTAAAAGAGCTAAAAACCGGCTTCCGGAAGATATATAAAGCCTGCCGTATTCTGTTAAGACAGGAAAGAAGACCCGCCGCGGCCAAAGGCGGAAAGTGGTGTGCTTTTCCATCACTCCGCCTGGCCGGAGGGCCGTAAGGCCGGCAGACTGCCAACGGCATCAAAGCATAAGGACATTTTGAACTGTCTGAATCATACGTTCATATCAAAAATACACAAATAAATAAAGCGAAAAATATATTATAAATACAAATTCAATAAAAAATCCCCTACAATAAAAAGATTACACCCCTTAATTGCACAAAAACATTCTGATATAATAAAAATATATTGGAAAAGATAACTGAAACAAAAGGGAAGGGAAAACAGGTGGTACAGATGGGTGAAACGATTGTTTCCATGAAAAATATCAGCAAGAATTTCCCGGGTGTCAAGGCCCTTGACCATGTGCAGTTTGAGCTTCGTTCCGGTGAGGTGATGGCCCTTTTAGGTGAGAATGGAGCAGGGAAGAGTACCCTCATGAAGATTCTCAGCGGCGTCTATACCAGGGACGAAGGGAGCCTTGAAATTTTCGGGAAGGAGTACGGAGATCTGACTCCCAGGCAGGCCCAGGAGATCGGTGTCGCCATTATCCACCAGGAGCTGAATATGTGCCGCCATCTGTCGGTGGCGGAAAACATGTTCCTCGGACGGGAAAAGGTAAAGGCAGGCGTCCTCTCAAACGCGCAGATGGAGGAGGAAGCCGCCAAGATCCTGGAGGAGCTTAAAATTGACATGGATCCGGGGCAGGTGGTCGGAGAGCTTCCTGTGTCAAAGCAGCAGATGGTGGAGATTGCGAAGGCTCTGTCTACCCATGCGAGAATCCTGATTATGGATGAGCCCACATCGGCCCTGACAGCCAGGGAGATCGAGGATCTGTTCCGAATTATCAGGGATCTGAAGGCGAAAGGCTGCGGCATCGTTTACATATCTCACAGGCTGGAGGAGCTGTCCCACATCGTAGATCGGGTTACGATTATGAGGGACGGGCAGTTCATCACATCCATGAATTTCAAGGATACGACGCTGGATGAGATTATTGCGAACATGGTAGGCCGTGAGATCAAGGAAAAATTCCCGCGTGTGTCCTGCGAGAAGGGAAAGAAGGTCCTGGAGGTAAGAAACCTGAATGCGGGGCATATGGTCCGGAATGTAAACTTTTCCCTCTATGAGGGGGAGATCGTGGGCTTTGCAGGGCTGATGGGAGCCGGACGGACAGAGACTACGAGAGCGATCTTCGGCGTGGATCCGAAGGAGGGCGGGGAAATTATTCTCGACGGAAAGCCGGTGACCATACGGAAGCCGGAGGATGCGATTCGGGCAGGAATCGTGCTTGCGCCGGAGGACAGAAAGAAGGATGGGCTGTGCACCAAGCTCAGCATCCGCCACAATATTGCCCTTCCGAATCTGGATCTGATCTGCAATAAATTCGGAGTCATTAACAGCCAGAAGGAGCTGGAGATGTGTGACCGGGTGGTGGAGAACCTGAAGGTCAAGACGCCCAGTGTGGAGGTAAACACAGGCAACCTCTCCGGCGGAAACCAGCAGAAGGTGGTTGTGGGAAAATGGCTGGCCAGAAACTCCAGAGTCGTGATCTTTGACGAGCCTACGAGAGGAATCGACGTGGCCGCCAAGGTAGAGATTTATAATCTGATGAACGATCTGAAAAAACAGGGGATTGCCGTCATGTTTGTGTCCTCTGAGATGCCGGAGGTCATGGGAATCGCGGATCGGATCATTGTCATGTGCGACGGACGCATCACTGGGGAGATGAGCGCAGAGGAGGCGACTCAGAGCGGCATCCTGACTCTGGCAACCCAGTTTGAGAATAAGCTGGAGGCCGGAGCAAAGTAAGGGGAGGATGAACATGAACAGCAAAAAGCAGGATCCATTAAAACGATTTTTGAATATACGCGGAATGAGGGGAGCCATGACGGCGTTTGTAGGTCTGATTGTCATCTATATCGCCTTCGGTATGATTAACCCCACCGTCTTTTCGGGCCAGAATGTGATGAACCTTCTGCGCTCCATGTCCAAATACCTGATTATCGGTATCGGACAGAGCTATGTGCTTATTACAGGAAACATTGACCTTTCCATCGGTTCTGTGGTGGGAATGAGCGCCATGATCTCGGCGACGCTTATGACCCACGGCATTACCCCGGCGGTGGCGATTATGATTACGTTATGCTGCTGTCTGGCAATCGGCGTAATCAACGGAATTCTGGTTGGAAAATGCCAGCTTCCCCCGTTTATCGCAACACTGGGAACTATGTTCGTGGCCAGAGGCGTGGCCTACATGGTAAACGGAAACAGGAATACAGACGCTATCAGCTCCGGAATCGGCAAGGAGGCGGCAGACGGATTTCAGAATCTGTTCTACTACGGAAAGACAGCCGGTGTCTACAACACCTTCTGGATTGCCATTATTCTGTTTGTAATATTCTTTTTCCTGCTCTCCAAGACGAGAACCGGCCGTCATATTTATGCGATCGGCTCTAACGTGGAGGCAGCAAAGCTCTCAGGCGTCAGCGTAGTGTCAACAGTGACAAAGACCTACATCGTCAGCGCCTTCTGTTCCTTCGTGGTAGGCTTAATCCTCTGCGGACAGGCCAACATGGGAAATATGGAAGCAGGAAACATGTATGAGATGTACGCGGTAGCGGCAGGCGTAATCGGCGGAATTTCACCTCTTGGCGGTACAGGTATCCTTCTGGGAACCCTGGCAGGAGCGGCTGTATGGCAGACTCTTGAAAACGGCCTCAACATGATCGGCGTGCAGGTGGGAATCCAGAGACTGGTAATCGGCGTTATCGTAGTGTTCGCAGTGCTTCTCGACGTAGTGTTCAGAAAAGGTCTGTTTAAGAAGAGACATACATCTTCCGTGCAGGAAAAATAGCGCAAGGCAGATACCGGACAGGCAGAATCGCAAGAAGAATATCATTGACGCCGCAAGGCGCTGATGGATAGAAAAAAAGAAAAAACAGGAGGAAAAAAACATGAAAAAAAAGAGGTTGGCAGCAGCTCTGTGCACCGCATGTCTGGCAGCAGTTTCTCTGGCAGGATGCAGTTCAGGAACACAGGAGGCCGCAGGAACGCAGGCTGAGACAACAAAGGCAGCGGAAACAGAGGCTGAGACCACTGCAGCAGAGAAGACCACAGAGGCAGCCGAAGCAGGGGCTGAGGCCGGTGCAGATGTGAAGGCAAGCAAGGAGTGGAAGATCGCCCTGATTACCATGGACTCCATTGACCAGCACTGGGTTACCTTAAATGAGGGAGCTCAGAAGGCGGCTGAGGAGCTCGGCGTTTCCGTAACCTTCATGTCCCCGAACACAAAGGATGACGCGCAGCAGATCGAGTGCGTAAACAACGCGGTAGCAGGCGGATATGAGGCAATTATGGTGGCAGCTAACGGCCCGGATGCTATCTCCTCCGCTTTAAATGAGGCTGCAGCTGCAGGTGTGAAGATTGTGTATGTTGACTCTCCAGCCAATGTAGAGGCAGAGGCAACCTTCTCCACAGACAACAAGGCAGCAGGCAAGACAGCCGGCGAGGAGATGATCAAGGCTCTCGAGGCAGCAGGCGTTACCTCCGGCTCTATCGGAATCATCAATGTAAACGCAGCTACCGATTCCACCGTTATGCGTGAGGAAGGCTTCCGCTCTGCATTTGAGGGAACAGACTATGAGATTCTTGAAACACAGTACGGCGAGGGAGATGCAGCAAAATCCCAGAGCATTGCCGAGAACTACATTACACAGGGCGTTGTAGGAATCTTCGGATGCAATGAGGGCTCCACAACAGGTGCCGGAAATGCAATCAAGGCTTCCGGAAACAGCGAGATTATCGGTGTCGGCTTTGATAAGTCTGATGCAATCCTTGGCTTAATCGACGACGGATATCTTCTGTGCACCATGGCTCAGAACCCGGATGTAATGGGCTATGAGGGTGTTAAGGCATGCGTACAGGCTCTGGAAGGAGAGGACCTGGGCGGAGCTACAACAGACACAGGTGTATCAGTTCTCAAGAAGGAATAATGGAAAGGCCGCAAAGGCAGTCTGGATCTGGAAATGAACTGAAAAATGACAGCCCGAACCAGGGCAGATAGCGGGCCGCAGAAGGCGGTTCCAAAAGGGGATGGAGCAAAGGGCAGGGAGCTTTTGGCCATCCCCTTTTCTCTGTGCAGTAAGCGGTGAAAGGAAATTGCAATATCCTTTCCGGCATGGTAAGATAGCAGGAGAAAAATGGAATCGCGGTGCCCGGGAGGAGAGAAAATGGAATATCTGGCAGGAATTGATATTGGAGGAACGAAGTGTTCTGTAAGCCTGGGAAGGGCACAGGAAGGGCAGGTGGAGCTTCTGTGCAGGGAAAAATTTCCCACTCCCGGGACGCCCCGGGAGGCTGTGGAGCGGATGAAGGATTCTCTTGGCAGGCTGCTCTCATCTGCCCCTCAGAACAGGCTTTCGGCTGTGGGCGTGAGCTGCGGCGGGCCTCTCAGTTCGGAACGGGGGCTCATACTCTCTCCGCCGAATCTTCCAGGATGGGACGGCATTGACATTCTCACACCCTTTGAGGAGGCCTTCGGCGTGCCGGCTTTTCTGGAAAATGATGCCAATGCCTGCGCTCTGGCCGAATGGCTGTGGGGAGCGGGAAAAGGAACGAGGAATATGGTGTTTCTGACCTTCGGAACAGGGCTTGGGGCCGGACTGATTCTGGACGGACATCTCTACCGTGGCGCCTGCGATATGGCAGGAGAAGCAGGGCATATCAGGCTTTCCCAAACCGGCCCGGTGGGCTTTGGAAAGGCCGGCTCCTTTGAGGGATTCTGCAGCGGAGGCGGAATCGGCAGAATGGGACGGGCCCTGGCAGAAGAAAGAGGACTGGAGGAGAAGAGAGAGCTTTTTTCCACTGCAGCAGGAATCGCAGAGGCTGCGGATCAGGGGGATGAGCTGGCTTTGGAAATATTTAGAAGGACGGGCAGGATGCTGGGACTTGGGCTTTCCGTGCTGGTGGACATTCTGAATCCGGAGCTGATTGTGATAGGAAGTATATTCCTCCGCCAGGAGAAGCGGCTGAGAACGCCCATGGAGGAGGTTCTGAAAAGAGAGGCTCTGCCTCTGAGTCTTGCCTCCTGCCGGGTTGTGCCCGCAGGGCTTGGGGAGGAGCTGGGAGACTACGGAGCTCTGTCAGCCGCCCTCAACGGACTCAGAGAAAAGAAGAAAAACAGGTATCAGGAAGAAGCATAAAAAGTAAAGAAGATAAGAGAGAAGACTGAGAAAGAAAACTAAGAAAGAATACTAAGAAAGAAAACAGGAAAGAAAAGCGCAAAGGCAGGAAAAGTAAAGGAGGCAGGTTATTATGAAGAGAAGTGAAATCAATGCGGCATTAAGGGAGATGGAGGCTATGATCAGGGAGTACCGGTTTGCCATCCCGCCGTTCTGTAGCTTTACCCCGGAGGAGTGGAAGGAGAAGGGGCATGAGTACGACGAGATCCGTGACAATATGCTGGGCTGGGATATTACCGATTATGGCCTGGGAAAATTTGATGAGGTAGGCTTCTCGCTGATCACGATCAGAAACGGAAACCTGGGAATGAGAGACAAGTATACAAAGACGTATGCAGAGAAGCTCCTCTACATTAAAGAAGGACAGTATTCCCCCATGCATTTTCACTGGTCCAAGATGGAGGATATCATCAACCGGGGAGGCGGAAATGTGCTGATCCGTGTATACAATTCCACAGAGGATGAGGAGCTGGATCGGGAGAGCGAGGTTCACGTCCACGTAGACGGCCGGGAGATGGTGGTTCCGGCGGGAACCCAGGTGCGCCTGACTCCTGGGGAGAGCATTACGATCTATCCTTATCTCTACCATGATTTCGAGGTGGAGAAGGGAAGCGGACCTGTGCTGTTAGGAGAGGTGAGCCAGTGCAATGACGACAATACGGACAACCGATTCTACGAAAAGGTAGGCCGTTTCCCGGCCATCGAGGAGGACGAGCCGCCGTACCGTCTGCTCTGCAATGAATATCCGAAGGCCAGGTAGCTTCTGCTTTATCGCAGGCGCTTTGCGGTCTGCCCGGAAGGATGATAAATAGGAGAGGAGAAACAGCTATGTATGATGTGACAGCGCTTGGGGAGCTTTTAATTGATTTTGCCTCTGCAGGAGCCGATGAGGAGGGATACCCTTCTATGAAGGCCAACCCGGGCGGGGCGCCGGGCAATTTCCTGGCTGCCCTGAACCGCTACGGCGCCAGAACTGCCTTTGTGGGAAAGGTGGGCGACGATGCCTTCGGCCGTCTTCTGATCGGAACTCTTAAGAAAGCGGGAATCCAGACAAGGGGAATTATCCTGGACAGGGACGTGTTTACAACGCTCGCCTTCGTCACCTTCTCCGAGGGCGGGGAGCGCTCCTTCAGCTTTGCGAGAAAGCCGGGAGCCGACACCTGCCTTCGCTTTGAGGAGGTGGATCTTGGCCTGATCGACGAGAGCCGCGTGTTTCACTTCGGAACTCTGAGCCTGACGGATGATCCGGTCAGGACGGCCACCAGAAAGGCAGTCGGCTATGCAAAAGAGAGGGGAAAGATGATCACCTTTGATCCGAACCTTCGCCTTCCTCTGTGGAAAACGAAGGAGGCGGCGCGGCAGGAGATCCTCTGGGGACTTTCCAGGGCGGATGTGGTGAAGATCAGCGATGAGGAAACGCAGTTTCTGTGGGGAGAGATAAGCCCTGAGGAGGCGGCGGGAAGGCTGATTTCTGAGTACGGGGTAAAGCTTGCCATGGTTACACTGGGGCCGAAGGGCTGCTATCTGTCAAACGGACATGCCTCTGCCGGCGCCTCATGCCCGAAGGTAAGGCCGATAGACACCACAGGGGCAGGAGACATATTCGGGGGAAGCGCGGTGAGCCGGCTTTTAAGGACAGGAAAGAGACCGGAGGAGCTGAGTGAGGAGGAGCTTTACCGGATCGGCGCCTTCGCATGTACGGCTGCCAGCCTCTCCACAGAAAGACCGGGAGGAATCCCGAGCATTCCTTCCGAGGATGAGGTGGAGAGAGCTATCCCGCCGAAGGGGGAGTGTGACAATGCTGAAAGTGATCATTGCTGATGATGAAAGGCTGATCTGCCGGCTGGTTCAGGCTCTCGGCGACTGGGAAGCTCTTGACATGGAGGTGGCAGGGCTTGCGGAGAACGGACTTGAGGCCCTGGAGCTTATAGAGAGGGAGAGGCCGGATATCCTGATCACCGACATCAGGATGCCGGGCTGCGACGGCCTGGAGCTTATCAGGCGGGCGAAGGAGCTTCGCCCGGAGCTGGAGATTGTGATCATCAGCGGATATGCTCATTTTGAGTATGCCCAGACAGCGATCCGATATGGCGTCGGAAATTATCTGCTAAAGCCTATCAAGAAGGACGAGCTGATGGAAACCCTCCGAAAGATGAAGGAGCGGTGTGAGGAGAGGACTGCCGGGCGGGAGGTTGGGGAGGCCAGGTACAAAAAGAGCCAGAATGACCTGAAGAGGCTGAGAAACAGCCTCATTGACGATCTGATGTCCGCCCAGCCTCCTGTCCTTACGAATCAGATTTTAAAGGAAACCTACTATTTCGACTTTTCTGAAGGGCAGGCGTTTCTGGTGAAGCTGGACTGCCGGGCGGGAGCCTTTGGAAATTCTGCGGAGGTTGTCAGGGAAAAGGTTCAGGAGATCCTGAATGCAGGGCTTAAGGGGCTTTGCAGCGATGTGATTTTCTGTTTCAGAGGCTATACAGGGTATGGCCTTTTAAGCTGCGACTCCGACAGAAGAGAACAGGTGAGAAAGGCATTCCGCTTCTGCCTGGGACAGCTTGAGGCAGGAAACGGGATGTTTGGACCTGTGCGTTTTTCGGCGGCTTTAGGAGACTGGACAGGGGAGGCCGGGCATCTGCCTGCCTCCCTGAGAGGGGCCCAGGACGCTCTGGCAGAACGGCTGATAGAAGGGCCGGGCCGGCTGTTTGAACACGTTCCGAGAGCTTCCGGGCTTCCGGTTCAGGAGATCCTGGACCGCTACGCCAGGGATATGGAGCATGCCATAGAGACGCTGAATGTCAGGGAGGCAGCAGAGGCGGTCGAAGCCATGCAGGAGAGGGCTCTTAATCAGGAGGGAGTCTGCGGAAGGGAGATTTTCGGGCTGGTACTCTCTGCGGGCCGGCTGTTTATTGCCAGGATGGTTCACGGGGACGCTCAGAAGGCTCAGCGGGAATTTGACCAGGATTTATATCAGTGCGCAGACGGCAGGGAGCTGTTTGAGCTTCTGTCCCGCAGGCAGGAGGAGCTTCTCATGGTGGCTGAAGGCGAGAGACGAAATGAGGTCAGCCGCCCGATCCGGATGGCCAAGCAGTATGTGATGCAGCACTTCCAGGAGCCCATTACACTGGAGGAGGTCTGTGAGGCGGCGGGCTTCAGCGCCAGCTATTTCAGCTCCCTTTTCAAAAAGGAAACAGGGGAGGGCTTTGCCAAGTATCTGACCAGAGTAAGGATGGAGGAGGCCAAAACTCTTTTGCGGGAGACGAACCTTCCTGTGGCTGAGATCTGTGAGAGAGTGGGCTACAGTGACAGAAAGCATTTCACCCACACCTTTCACCGGGCGACAGGGCTGAATCCGGCCGAATACCGGAAGATGTACGGTTAGAAAAGAAAATGTCAGGAGGCCTGTATGGATAAAAAGGGAAATGTATATCTGTTCTGCCGGATGCAGGCCGTCACTGCGGCCCTGTTTATCCTGTCTGCAGTTATCCTGGGGGCATCATTTTTCAGCGGGCTGTCTGAGGGGAGGACAGCCTGGCTGTGGACAGCCGGCTTTCTGGTGCTGGCCGGCCTCGGGTGGATCAATTACATATGGGTGATCAGGCCGTACAGGCGCATGGAAAAGACCATGCGCCTGTTTCTGGACGGATACATAACAGAACTCTCGGAGCTTCAGGGGGCTGGCATGACGCCTGCGGAGGCGATGCTGGTGGAGAGGCTGGGAGAGATGCTGGACTCGGGAAAGCTCTTAAAGCTGAACAAGAGACAGGCCCAGTATCTGGCCCTGCAGAACCAGATCAATCCCCACTTCCTCTACAATACTCTGGAGAGCATCCGCAGCGAGGCCCTGATCTCAGGGCTGGCCAGTGTGGCTGACATGACGGAGGCTCTGGCTGCCTTCTTCCGCTATACGATCAGTAAGGTGGAGAATCTCGTTTCCGTGGAGGAAGAGCTTCAGAACTGTGAAACGTATTTCCGGATTCAGCAGTACCGGTTTGGGCCCAGACTGAGCCTTTCCGTGATCTGCGATCCGGATGACAGGGATGAGATTTACCGCTGCCGCCTGCCCAAGCTGACCATGCAGCCCATTCTTGAAAACAGCATTATCCATGGGACTGAGCTGAAGCTGGGGAGCGGAAGGCTCACCATACGTCTGGAACGCAGCGGAACCAGGCTTTTAATTACCATCTCCGATGACGGAGTGGGAATGGACGAAAAGGCTCTGGCCCGCATGAATGAGCGGCTGGAAAAGAGCGGGAAGGAGGTTGCTTCCGGAGAAGAGTCAAAGGGAGGAATCGCCCTGGTCAATGTCAATAACAGGATTCACCTGCTCTTTGGGGAGGAGTACGGGCTCCATGTATTTTCCATGCCGGGTGTGGGGACGGATGTGGAGATCTCCCTGCCTGCCATCACCAGTGACAGGGAAATCCAGAACAGAGAGGCGCTGAAATGAAAAAAGAGATTTTGAGGATGGAGCGTGTAACATTAAAGGAGGACGGGGATACCCAGCTTGAAAATTTCAGTCTGACTGTGTGGGAGGGGGAGATCGTGGGGCTTGTGCCGGTGGACAACCACGGCCTTTCCCCTTTTTTGAAGCTTCTGCGGCAGAATACCCCTATCCATTACGGATATATCTATTATAACGGGCGTCTGGTGAACCAGTGGAGAGGCTGCGCCCAGAAGCCGAACCGCATCACCCTGATCCAGAACAGGAGCAGTCTGGCAGAGAAGCTCACTGTGGCTGACAACATATTTGTCCTGCGCCCCGGCTTTAAAAAACGCCTGATTAAGCCCCGCATCCTCAGAGAGCAGCTGGAGCCTTTTCTCGCAGATATTCAGATGGAGATCTCGGCCGACGCCTATGTGGAGAGTCTGTCGGTGTTTGAGCGGTTTGTGGTGGAGCTTTTAAAGGGGGTGGTGGCCGGACATCGGCTGATTATCCTCTTCGATGTCAGCACCTTTATCAGCGACGCAGAGCTGGAGAAGCTCAGGGGGATTCTCAGATATTATGCAGGAAAGGGGATCTCCTTTCTCTATGTGGCGCCCCATTTTGAGGAAGTGAGGCAGATCTGCAGCCGGACAGCCCTCATGATGAATGGGCAGATCACAAAAATTTTCCACAGCTTTGACACGGTTCCGGAACTTTTCCTCCTGAAATGTACGGAGGAGTTTGAGCGGATGGTGAAGGAGCAGATGGCAAGAAAGCCGGACAGCCAGACAGAGAGGCGGGCCGCCCTCCGGCTAAAGGGGCTGAAATACAGGGAGATGGGGCCCCTTGATTTTTTCGTATCCCCCGGAGAGTGCCTGGTCCTTCAGGATCTGGACAATCAGGTGATTCCGGGGCTTCTGTCTGTGCTGTCAGGGGAAAAGCGGCCGGAGAAAGGAACTGTGGAGATAGGAGGAAGCCCACTTCAGTACGGCAGGGACAGGCGGCTTGCCGTGATACAGGAGCTTCCGGCCAGAACCATGCTGTTTTCCAACATGAATTATCTGGACAACTTGTGCTTTAACCTGGATCACAGGCTGCCTGGAGTCTGGCTGGGAGGAGGAGTAAAAAAGAGCCTGCGGATGGAGTTGGCAGACCGCCTGGGCAGGGAAGTCTTCGACATTTCTGTGGATGAATTGACGGAAGGCCAGAAATATGATTTAATTTACACGAGAATTCTTCTGCAGAACCCGGATGTGGTATTCTGCGTCCAGCCCTTTAAAGGCGCAGGGGTATCACAGCGCATCCACATATACAGGCTTTTGGAGGAGCTTTTGGAGAAAGGCATAGCCGTGGTGATTCTGGCAGTCAATCTGGCCGATTCTATGGCTCTGGCCGACCGCCTCCTCCGTGTCCGAAAGGGAAAAGAGGTCAGGCAGTATGACAGGGAGGAATTTGGCCGTCTTCCGGTCAATACGCCGTGGCTGTATCTGTACCAGAAGTAGGGAAGTGAGAATCTGCAGAGGGATGAAGAAAAAAATAGGAAAACAGGTCTGGAAAAGAGAACGGCAAAAGCACAGGAGGAATGACAGAGTATGACCAGGACAAATGTAATGCGGCTTCTGGACGCAGCGGGAATCGAGTATGAGGCAGGAGAGTACGAGGTAGATGAAAATGATCTCTCCGGAAGCCATGCGGCTGACATGATGGGGGTGGATCACGATTCTATGTTTAAGACCCTGGTGCTGAGAGGGGAAAAGACGGGGTATCTGGTCTGCTGCATACCCGTGGACGAGGAACTGGATTTAAAGAAGGTTGCCAAGGCGGCTGGGGATAAGAAGGTGGAGATGATTCACATGAAGGAGCTGCTTCCCCTGACCGGGTATATCCGCGGCGGCTGTTCGCCTATCGGAATGAAAAAGAAGTTTCCCACTTATATAGAAGAAACAGCAGTTCTTTTTGATAAAATTGCAGTGAGTGCAGGTATGAGAGGCGTGCAGATTCTCATAGATCCGGAACAGCTTGCAGCTTATACAGAGGCTGCATTTGCTCCGCTGGTAAGGGAGTAGGGCAGGGAGCAGAGGCAGAACTGAGGAGAGAAAAACATCGCCTGGGAGCTTATGAGAGAGGTGCCCAGGTGTTTTTCAGACAGCAGATAGGTTTACATAAAAAATAGACTCCCGGAAACGACAAGATTTTTACATGGAAGAAATTAATAAAAATGTAATAACTCGGGACAGACTCCATCGAAAAACCCTATAAAAAACATACAAAAATAATGGTTATTTTTCTGCTATATTGACGAAAATATTAAAAAATCATTAAATCACAATGTCATATGTCACAAAAATGTAAAAAACTTATTGACATTTATTACACCGCTCCCATATAATTAGGCCCGTCACTGGAAACGGGCAGGAGAGGGGCGCATAGCTCTGTCTGCCAAAAACAGAAAGAAAGAGGAGTGTGTATGCCAGACATTTACTCATTTCTTCAGACGGTCTACCAATTTGTGAAATCACTGGCTGTCAATATGACAAAGAAAATGTACCGGACTGCGGCCGTGTTTACAACAGGTGCTGCGGTGGTGACAGTGGTGATGTTCAACTCCGGGGATTTTTCGGGAGCAGGCAAGAGTGCAGCCGTATCCCTGTACGGGGACAGTGAGGAAGCTTATGAAATGACTGATGAGCTGCCGTCAGAAGAAGATGGAAATGGAACGGGAACCCGTATGGAGTTCCAGCTTGCCGCTTCAAATGAACAGGGCCAGCATCTTTTAGGAAGTCTGCTGGAAAGAAATATACAGGATGAGATTGCCCAGAGCGCCCTGGAAGTGGAAGTGATTGAGAAAGAAGTTCTGATGCAGGCGCAGCAGGCACAGAAGGAAGCAGAAGAGAAGGAAAAGCAGAGAAAGCGTGAGAACGCCGTGATCTCTTACACAGATGCAGATTACGAGGTACTTCTCCGCATCGTACAGGCAGAGGCGGGTATCTGCGATGACAAGGGAAAAATCCTTGTGGCAAACGTGATTATCAACAGGGTAAAGAGCAGTAAATTCCCCGACAATATCACGGATGTGGTTTATCAGAGATCCCAGTTTTCACCTGTATCAAACGGCACAATCAATACATGCAGGGTTACGGAGCAGACCAGGGACTGTGTGGACCGGGCTCTGGCCGGTGAGGACTATTCCGGCGGAGCACTGTACTTTATGAACAGAAACCGCTCCGCGTCATCCAATGTAAACTGGTTTGACGGCCATCTGACCTACGTGACACAGCATGGAAGCCACGAATTTTTCAGGTAGGATAAAGCCAGGGCAGCAGCTGCCCAAAGTTACGGAAACGTGCAGGAAAGCTGCAGAAAAGATCATCAGAGTTCTCCAATGAGAACAGGAATAGTAGACCCCCGTGAAGGGCGCAGAAGCGGCCTTCACGGGGGTTTTGTCAATCTGGTTTTATCTGTTAATGAAACGGCCTGCCGGATTAAGGTTTTTTCAGATAAAGAGTCCGTCTGGACCCTGACTCAGGAGTGCAGGTGTTCCGTCCGCTCAAAGAGGCGGGCGGCTCTTTCCACTGCCTGACGGCTCCCGGCGACAGCCAGGGAACCTTTTTCGATCAGCTCCTGGATCAGATCCGCCGCCTCAGCCTGGCACTCGAGGGAGGCGTTTGGAATATCCCTTATCAGGGCATCGACAGTCTCTGTGCAGATCCCTGCGGCCTTCCTGCGCATCAGCCTCATGCGGGTATTTAACGGCCCTGATAGAGGCTGAGCCTGAGAAAAGGCGCTTAAAACATAGCCGTCCAGCTCTTCCTCGGTAAGGGTGAGGGACCTGAGGGCCGTTCCCGCCTGCCTGAAGATGCGGACTGTCTCCTCAAGGCCCGGATCGGCAGTGCACCAGAGAGAAAAGTACCCGTTAGGCAGGGAGAAGTCAGCGCCGCAGTCGTAGGCGCCTCCCCGGTAGCGGAGAGACGGCTTTAAGATGCGGTCCGAGAGGGCGATGAGGAAGGGCAGATATCTGCCCTTGAAATCGTCCCTTCCGGCAAAATCGCCCATCAGCCGGATCTCCTGTGAGGGAGTGTCCAAAGACACAGCCGAGCGCATAACAGGGGCAGGAAGGAGGTCGTTCGGAGACGATTCCTGTCCGCTGCTCTCAGAAAAGGGATGGCGGAAAGAAGAGACACCGGAGACGCCGTCTGCCTGCCTCGGACAATCCGGCAGGGAGCCAAGGCAGGCAAAGGCAGCTTTTTTAAGCTGGGGAAGCGTATCTGCCGGGGCGGCGGCCATGAAAAGCATCCTGTTTTTTGTGAGAATGGCCTTTGCCGTCTGGGAGAGCCGTCTGGCCAGCTCCCTGCCGTACTCTGGCTCACTTTTAAGCCTCTGCAGGGTGTCCTTGAGAAAATAGTAGATTTCCTGGCCGTTTGTGGCAGCCCTGAAGCGGGCATCCGTGCGGATGGCGCTCTCAGCCAGAGCGTAGGAGATAGAGGAGGCATTCTCTCCCTGGGAGAGATCGTAATCCGGCAGATATTTTTCAAGGGCACTGATAATCTGCTCCGTGTTCTGGTAGGAGGCCTGCCCCATCAGTTCAAGGAGAAAATGAAGGCTCTGTGTGAAGTCAGCGGTAAGGCCGTACCAGAATACAGCCAGCTGAGGGCGGCTTCTGCTTCCTGCCTCAGGCCCGGGAAAGGCTTCGTCAAAGGTACAGTCGTGGAGGAGCTCCTGCTCCAGGATCTTCTGGCGGATCGAGGAGAGGGACGGAGTGTCCACCTCGGTCAGAAGCAGCTGGTACAGAGCCAGAAAGGGCCAGTCCTCCCTGGACAGAAAGCCCAGATCGAAATAGATCTGGAAGCAGAATACGCCGGAAACCGGCGCAGGGGAGAAAAACCCTGTGATGCCCTTTTTTGTCCTCTCACAGAAAGGCTCATGTTCCAAAGGGGCGGGAAGATCCTTGGGACTTATGAGAAAACTGCGGCAGCCATACTCTCTGCTGTTCCAGTCGTGAAAGGAGCGGGTGGCAGCCACAAGGGAGGAGATTTCCTCTTCTGTCATGGACGCCTTTTTGCGCTCCAGAAACGAGGAGCGCTGAGATTCCAGCTGCTCTGCAAGACCTGGAACAGGGACCGTCACAGTGAGAGCGCCTGCAAAGGGCTTTAAGAGCCTTTGGGCCAGATTGCGGATCAGAGTCTGGGACTGCCTGTCCTTATTAGCCTCCTCTGCAAAGCGGGCACAGGCCCTCTCATAGAGAGCGAAATAGTCTGTCTTTCCTGTCAGGCTCCAGTAGCGCCCGATTTCCTCGGCGGCATGGCAGCCCAGATGCACCCCCTCGCGCACTAACCGGTTCGTTAAGCTGTGTTCCTTGACACAGGCCCGGTAAAGCTCAGGGGCAATTCCTTTTTCGCAGATTTCCTCAAGCGTCATCCGGACAGCACGCAGCAGTCTGTCCCGGTCACCCTCATCACCGTTGTAGAGGCGGAATTTGAAGACAGGGTGGATGAGCAGCGTGTCGAGGAAGGCCTGGATCACGTGGTTCAGCCCCTCTCTCTTTGCGGTCTGGTGAAGAGGGGAGGCGCTGTGATCCAGGAGATCGGAAAAGAGATCAAAGCAGATCAGTTCCTCCTCATCACAGTCAGACAGATCCAGCGCGTAGTCAATGACGGAAGCCTGGGAGCCGCGGCTGCCGCTGTAGGCCGGACTCTCCTCTATCGAACAGCGAAAGCCTGGGACAGGCGGTTCGCGAAGAAGCGAGATGAGGCTGCCTCCGTTTAATGGGGCAGGGTGGAGAGACAAGTGCTCCCTGTCAAGAAAGGATAGAACGCGGCCGTAATCCATATCGCCGTAGAGGACGATGAGGCAGTTGGAATAGGTGTAAAACTCCGTCAGAACTCTCATTACCTGTTCTCTGGAGACATCTTCATAGTGGAGATGGGCGCGTCCGGGAAGATTGGCCGCGAGACGGCCAGGGTACAGGGTTCTTGCTGTATGGCTGTCTGCGTTCTCATCCAGATCGGTAAGGTGGGCCCAGTCTTCGCCAAAGACGGTTCCGGCCAGAAGGAGGGGACTGTCCGGCGTTTCCAGCTCATAGCGGAGGGCCTCCCGCTCGAAAAAGTGAGGCTCTGTCAGGGCGTCCGGCTCCTCCATACAGCAGAGAACCACATCCATGAGCTTTAAAAGCTGCTCCTCACTTCTGGAACAGATGGGGTAGCAGGTGTAGGAGGTGTCTGTTATCCCGTTCATAAAGGTGGAATAGCTCATGCTGTCCATATCAAAAAACACATCACGGCTTCTGTATTTTTTACAGGAAGAGAGGACGAGATGCTCCGCCATGTGGCAGGCATCTGTTTCGTCCAGCTGGGGCGTCCTGTAAATAAGAGAAAAGCCCAGCTCCCTGTCATCGTTTTGTATGCATAAAACCTGGGCGCCGCTTAAAGGGTGGAAAAATTCCGCTGTGCTGGCAGAGAGGCTCTCAATCCTGCCCTGGGAGACAGCCGTGAAGCCGCAGCAGAGCTGCCCGGGCTCTGGTAATTTAGTCATAGAAATCTCCATTCCGCCGCCGATATGGCGGCATCTTCATAGTTGGAAAAGCCTTTATGCTTCCGTAAATTCAAAAAAGGGCATGGAGAGGGACAAAAACCCTCTGCCCTGATTTTCAATTATAGTATAGAAAAAGGGCCAGGGCAAATACTTTGCCGCATATAGCTGCGATTTTTTGAACCGTCATTTTGAACGGTTATACAGAAGCTGTTCAGAAAAACAGTCTGGCGTGTGAGGCCATCCGCTCCCCGGCTGAGGCCTTAGGAATAACGTGGTTTAAGGGGAAGGAATCTCTGTGTGAAAGGAGGACTTTCTTTGGCCCTCCCGAATACTGCTTGTGCTGTCGGGAAATAAATGATATGATAGACAAAATATCCTGACAGGATGAAAAACGGACGGGTTTATGAGAAAAGGAAACCTGCTGCAGAAGGCTAAAGGGCTTGCAGGGAAGGCACGGCCGGAAGTCTTTGGGTGCCAAATATATTTACAGAGGAGGAAACGGATATGAACAGGGAGAAGATAGAGGAAAACGGAAAGATGCGGGAGAAATACAGCAGCTTTCAGGAGTGGGCAGCGAAGCTTCCAAAAGTAGAGCTCCACTGCCACCTGGATGGATCCCTGCCCTGGCAGACAGTGAAAAAGCTGGCAGGCAGGGCAGAAATTTCCATTCCCGGCGATGATGCAGCTCTGAGAGCCATGCTGACGGTGCCGTCCGGGTGCCGGAGCCTGAAGGAGTATCTGGAATGCTTTTCACTGCCCCTTTCATGCCTTCAGACGTATGACGCTCTCTTCACAGGCGCTTATGAACTGGCCAGGGAGGCGGCCCTTGAGAATACCCTGTATATGGAAGTTAGGTTTGCCCCGGCGTTTTCGGCTCATGACGGCTTTACGGCAGAGGATGTGGTGAGAGGCGTCAGGGACGGACTTCTCAGCGCAGAGAAGGAATTCGGAATAAAGACGGGGATTCTGCTCTGCGGAATGCGCCATTTCGAACCAGAGAAAAATCTGGAAATTCCGCGTCTGGCGGAAAAATTTATGGGAAACGGCGTCTGCGGCATTGATCTGGCAGGAGATGAGAAGGCATTTCCGCCTGAACTTCACAGAGAAATGTTCCGGCTTGCCGCAGATATGGGAATTCCGTTTACCATACATGCAGGCGAATGCGGAAGCTGGGAAAATGTCTGCACGGCGGCAGCCATGGGAGCGAAAAGAATCGGCCACGGGATCGCCATGGCCGGCCATGAAGAGGCAGAGCGTCTGTGCAGGGAGAGGGGAATCGCCATTGAGATGTGTCCTACCAGCAATTTTCAGACAAAGGCCGTGGAGAGGGAGGAGAATTATCCGGTACGCCGATTCTTAGATCTGGGCCTTAATGTGACTGTCAATACCGATAACCGCACCGTTTCCGGCACAACGCTCACAAAAGAGCTTCTCCTTCTCCACGACCGCTTCGGCGTCTCCGGGGAAGAGGTAAGAGAGATGATGAAAAACGCTGCGAGGGCAGCCTTTGCGCCTGCTACTGTCCGGGAGGAAGTGGAGCGGAGGATAGATTCCTTTGCTGCCGCAGGATTTCCTCAGCCGTAAGGCGGGAAAGAGGCTCCATGTCGCAGATTCGGCGGGAAAGGCATAGAGCGTCCATAAAGGCTTCTCTGTTTTCCGGGGTGATGAGGATGGGCACGAAGCCTGCGCCGGTGAGAATCCGATCCATCAGAAGCACTGCGGCCTCCTCATTTTTTTCCTCATAGGGAGAAATGTCAATCAGCCGCTTCAGGCTCATGGCGGCCAGCTCGATGGGATGGAGGGTGAAGCGGGAAGAGAGAATCTGATCCGGCAGATGGTGCATGAGCTGGGGCAGATCCTCCGGGGCTGCCGCGTCAAACGCGCCGTCAAGAATCTTCATGGAAGATGTGCGAAAAAGTTCTTCCTCCGGCCCTTCCGTTCCTTCCTGTCCGGAAGCCGGGAGAGAAGGACGGGTGTGCTCATGATACCCTGCGATGCAGTAAAGCCTGTCTATGTCTGCCAGAGTCAGGCTCAGCTCCTGCCCGGCTCCAGAGACGAAAAACTGCCAGGCGGCGTCTGCGTCTGCGCCCGGAAGAGCTTCCCGGGCCGCCTTCAGAAAGAAAGATTTCCACTCCCCGGGAAGAGTCTGCTGTGACTTCTTTGACTTCTCCTGAGGGCTGATGCCTGACCTGCCGCTGTCTGCCAGCTGAAGCAATTCGTTTAATTTCATATGTGGACCTCCTGAATCATACTGTCTGTTATTATGGCATATCCTGCGGATATGCATCTCTCCGAGGGATGCACACTCGCCGCCGCAGTGTTTTGGCTCCCTTCGGGCGCCAGCGGCTCGGCGCAGGTATAATGCCTGCTCTGCAGTCATTATACCATCTCGACTAGCGTCTCGATGGGCCGCTCGTCAAATGCATGCTCATACAAGCATGGCATGCGCTTTCCTCGCTATTATACCATATCCTGCGGATTTGCAGCCTCCGTCGGAACATAGCGCCCGGTTTCAGCAGTAAATGCTGAAACCGGTATGCGCAGGTATAATGCTCGCTTCGCGAACATTATACCATGTCAGGCAGGGTTGAGGAAGGGAGACTTGGGTACTTAAAAACAGCCGCTTTTTGCAGACCTTCGACGGTTATGTCTCGAAGCGGCGAAGCAGCAGAGAATCACTGGGAGGAAAAGATGGAACACAGAAACAGGGCAGAGGGAAAAAATATTTTTCTGTTTGATTTGGACGGAACGCTGACGGATCCGGCTCAGGGGATTACGAAGTCAGTTCAGTACGCGCTGCGGTCATACGGGATAGAGGTAGAACATCTGGAGGAACTGTATCCGTTTATCGGTCCCCCTTTAAGAGACAGTTTTCAGGAATATTACCATTTTTCGCCGGAGAGGGCAGGGGAGGCTATTCTCCGCTACAGGGAGTACTTTGCTGTCCGCGGAATATTTGAAAATGAAGTCTATCCGGGAATCCCCGAGCTTTTGGAAGCACTCAGCAGCAGGGGAGCCGTGCTGGCGGTTGCCACCTCCAAGCCGGAGGTATTTGCAGAGCAGATTCTTGCTCATTTTGGGCTCAGGCAGTATTTTCACTGCGTCGCCGGGGCTGACATGGAAGAAACCCGTGTGAAAAAGGGTGATGTAATCCGGTACTGCTTTGAAAAAATGGGTCTCCCCCCTGAATGCAGGAGCAGATGCCTGATGATTGGGGATCGGATGCATGACGTGGCAGGTGCAGCGCAGGCAGGGATTGACTGTGTGGGAGCCGGGTATGGCTTTGCAGAAGACGGAGAGCTTGAGGAGGCCGGAGCTGTTTTTGTGGCTGAGAACGTGAGACAGCTTTCAGAATACCTGTTAGCCGCGCTGGAAACAGGGAATAATGACTGCAAAGCAGACATCCCTCGGAGAGAATAGCATATCCGAAGGATACGGTATAATAGCGAGAAAAGCGCATACCATGCCTGCTTGAGCATGCATTTGACGAGCGGTCCCATCGGGACGTCAGTCGAGATGGGATAATGGCAGAACAGAAAAATAGAAAGAAGAAAGGGGAAGCGGATATGGCATTTCATCTGATTGATATGGAAAAATGGGAGAGAAGGGAGCACTATCACTATTACAGGGATCTGCTTAAAGTAAGGTATAACCTGAATGTGAATGTGGACATCACAGAGCTTCTCGCCCAAGTGAAGGAACAGAAGCTCAAATTTTATCCTGTTTTTATTTACATTATCATGCGGGCAGTAAATCAGAACAGGGAAATGCGGATGCAGACAGACAGCGAGGGGAGACTGGGATACTGGGATGAATGTCATCCTTCCTACACGATCTTCCACCCGGATGACAAGACGTTTTCTGACATCTGGACAGAGTACAGCCCGGATTTCACCACCTTTTACCGGGCAGCTGTCCGGGATATGGAGGAGTACAGGGATGTAAAGGGTGTGAAGGCAAAACCTGGAAGGCCCGACAATTTCTGCGCCGTGTCCTGCGTGCCGTGGCTGAGCTTTACCGGATACGCAAGCGACACGTACTCCGATTCCCCCATGCTCTTTCCTGTGGTGCTGTTTGGAAGATATTTTGAGGAGAATGGAAGGATTCTTCTGCCTCTGGGAATTGCGGTGAATCATGCGGCTGCAGACGGCTACCACAGCTGCAGGCTGCTGAATGACATAAAGGAAATTGCGGGAACGATCAGGCTGCCGCAGAATGTAAAAGGAGAACAGTAAAATGAATCATGCACAGATAAGAGCAGTGATTTTTGACCTGGATGGACTTCTGATTGACAGTGAAATCATTTCCTACCGTCTGTACCAGGAGCTTCTGAGGCCCTACGGCCATAACCTTACGCTGGAGGATTACGCCTCTGGCTACAGCGGAAAGACGGCGCCGGAAAATATGAGAAAGGCTGTGGAGACGTTCGGGCTTCCCTTCCGGGTGGAGGAGGGGCTGGAAAAAATTTTCGCTATGGAGCGGGAATATGTGGAGAGAGGAGTTGCCCTGAAGCCGGGAGCGGACAAGCTGCTCACCTATCTGAGGCAAAAGCAGTATAAGATTCTTCTGGCAACCTCCAGCACCAAAGACAGAGCGCTGACGATTCTTATGAAAAATGGAATTGAGCAGTTTTTTGATCACATGGTGTTCGGGTACGAGGTGGAGCGGGGCAAGCCCTGGCCGGATATTTTCCTGAAGGCCTGCGAAAAGGCGCAGGAAAAACCGGAGAACTGTCTGGTGCTGGAGGACAGCGAGGCAGGAGTGCAGGCTGCCTGCGCCGCTGGAATTCCCGTAATCTGCATCCCCGATATGAAGCGGCCCGGGGAGGAAATCCTGCAGGGAGCCGTGGGAGTGATGGAATCTCTTGAACACGTGGAGGACTTTCTAAAAGAGCAGGAACAGACTGACCGGGCAGAAGTATAGAGATAGCAAAATATAAATAACAGAAACAAACGCAGAATGCGGCAAAGGAACGGCTAAATTCCTCGCTGTATTCTGCGTTTGGCATTTCATTTATAAATTTTCGTTTGTGAAGTCTTCGCCGGGGCCCGGAAACCAGGACGGAGGATTCAGGAGTGAAGCATTCAGACAAAAAACGCAGACTTTTTGCAGCAGATGGCGGAATTACTGCTCCTTTCCGGAAAGCGCGGATTCGTCCGCGCCCCTGTCCTGGTTCAGTTCCTTTGACTTGCCCCGTATCAGGAGAACTCCGGCAGCAATCAGTGCTGCGGCTACAACGGTCTGAGGGATAATGCGGGCCAGGGCATAGATGAAATCAATGACCGACGGCGGCAGCAGGAGGAAAGGGAGAAGGTTGTGGCAAATCAGGGGATACAGGTTGTTCCACAGTACGGCAGCTCCAAATAAGATCAGGCAGCCAGCCGTAAATCTCCTGTGACTTCTGAAAAAGGAGGTGCCAGCCCTTATGCTGCTTACATGGAGCAGATAGCTATCCTCCAGGGCATAAAACTCCTCGTCAGGTAGAGAATTCAGGTTGTTGGTGTGAAAAAAGCTGTAAAACCACACTACCGGCGAGAGAAGACTCATCACATAAAAATTCAGAAATCCTGAAAAGGAGAGAAGCAGGAGAAAGAGAGCCATCAGGCTGGTGCCCATTTTAAAGAATCCCAGATACATTTCCCCGGCTCCCGGAATCAGGGACCAGAGAAATGTCAGCAGTTTATTTTTCTTTCTTGTCATATCGAAATACCTCCAGATTCATTAATCGGTTAAGCTGCTCGGTGAAATCACTGACCCGTTCTTTTAGCGGCTCGGTGCTCCGGATGTCGTGCCGAATATAGGGCGCAGGGAATTTGTCAGCGGCCTCTGCCATTCTGTCTGCCCGCCCGGAAAGCGCCGGCATAAAGGCCAGGAGTATCAGAGAGCAGGCGACAGCTGCGCCCACCCGCAGACTGTAGAAAAAGAGTTCCATCCGTTTTGTGAGGGGTCTGGGGACCGGACGGCTGACTTCCGGAACGGCGGACCGGACGGCTGATTTTTGGGAAGTCTGTCTGCACCGGGACAGAATTTCTGCCTTCAGGTGGGCGGGAGCCATGACTAACTCTTTCTTTTCCACGTACTCTGCCAGCTGTGTCTGGCAGAATGGGCAGGAAAAAAGATGTTCAAGCTCCGCGCTGTCAAGACTTGAAATGGGACGGCCAGGTTTCAGGTGGCCGCGGATTTTTACAGGTTTATCTGTCATGGGGAAGCCCCTCCTTTCCATACAGCTTTCTAAGCATCCCTTTGGCCCGGTAGATCTGAGTCTGAAGGGTTTTGATGTTTTTTCCCGTTTTCTGCACAAGCTCACTGATTTCCATTTCATAGTAGTAGTAGTCAAGGGCCACCTCCCGGTAAGGAGATTTAAGAGCGCAGCAGCAGCGGTAGAGCCGTTCCCGCACTTCTTTTTCCAGATAATTTTCTTCCAGGGAGCCAGAAGACGGAAGTTCTGTAAAGAATTCCTCCTCTGTTGGGACAGAGCGGCGTCCGGCCCGCTTGGCCCAGTCAATGCACTTGTTGGTGGCGATTTTGCACAGCCAGGCCTTTGCGCTCTGACCGTCAAAAAGGGAGATTGCCTTATAAGCAGAGAGAAAGGTTTCCTGTGTCAGATCCTCTGCATCAAAATAATTTTCCGTATACTTATAGCAGATCGAGAAAATCAGGTTCTGATACTGGTCAATATAGGCTTCCAGCTGCCTTTCTGCATTGATAAAACCGCCTCCCTTCTGTTGCCCTCTCATTTCTTAAAACGAGAGCAGAGTGCCGATCACTTCAAAAAAATGAAATGATTTCTGAAACAGCTGCTGTTCTTTTTCTACCACAGATCGGACGGGGCGGCAAGGCCGAAGTACAGGCATCTTGCAGGCAAAAGACAAAAGGAGTATAATCGGAGGCAGGATGAGAGCGGCAGAAAGGAGGAGCGTGGAATGGAAAGACACGGGATGGATGAGGAGAGAAAAGAGACAGAGAAAGAGAACTGGAAGCAGGGCCTGATTGAGGCGGCGCTGGGCGCACTGGAAAGGGCGTATGCGCCCTACTCCGGCTTTCACGTGGCAGCTGCGCTCCTCTGCGGGGACGGCTCTGTATTTACAGGCTGCAATGTAGAAAATGCTTCCTATCCCGCGGGAATCTGTGCGGAGCGGAGTGCATTTTCGGCGGCGGTGAGCAGCGGAAAGAGGGAGTTTACGGCTATTGCCATCGTGGGCGGCAGGGATGGAAAGACAGAAAGCTACTGCGCACCCTGCGGGATCTGCCGCCAGGTGATGAGAGAATTCTGCCGTCCGGATGAATTTTTGATTCTGCTTGCCAGAACACCGGAGGATTACAAAGAATACACTCTTGAGGAGCTTCTGCCGGAGAGCTTCGGCCCGGAGAATCTGACAGGCAGCAAAGACTGATGGAAGCGTCTTCCCTGTCCTCCATGAATTGGAACTTGAAAAAGAGCTTCAAGTGTTGTATAATGACCTTACAACAAAAGAAAGTAATTCCTGGGATGTTCGATAACTCTTACTTTTTTTGAACCTACATTTGACATAACGGGATTCCAATATTTTTAAGCGGATGTCAGGCCTCCCTTCGAGTGGAAGACAGATGTTTAAGTGAGGTTGCCCACCTGGCGCGGCTAGGAGTCAATCTGGTAAGAGCCGGCATTTCGGGGTTACTAATGAAAAAAGCAGCGAGTAATCGCTGCTTTCTTTTTTTCCTTTTCTTGCAAAACAACGCCAGGTCGGCTATACTGTACTGAGAAACTGCAGATAAATGGTTTGGAGGAAACTGTGATATATGAAAGATAATGACGTAAAGCGATACATCTGCCTGGGACTGACAGCCGTCTGCGTGATTGCCGTCTGTATTGTTTTCTGGTACTGCATTCAGGAGTGGAAAACAGTGAGCGCATTTCTCGGAAGGCTCCGGGGAATCGCGGCGCCGATTATCTACGGTTCCATCCTAGCTTACCTGCTGGCCCCTGTCTACAACCGTGTGACGGGTGCGGGGCTCAGGGTTCTGTCGGGAAGACTGAAAAGCAGAAAACACGCGGAAGTGATAGCCAGGGCCGTCGGAACGGCCGCCAGCCTGGCTGTGATCTTTGTGGTGATAGCGGGCCTTCTTCAGCTCATTATTCCACAGGTGGTGGACAGCATTATGGGGTTTCAGGCGGCGTTTCCCACCTATCTTCAGAACCTGTATTCCTGGATTCAGAAGCTTCTGGCAGACAATTCGGAGATTGAACAGATTGTAATCGGCAATATCCAGACAGCGGTGAGCCTGTTTGACGGATGGCTGGAGCAGGCGTTCACAAGGTTTGACATGAACCGCCTGGTGGAATTTCTGACTGGCGTCTCCAGCAGCCTGTTTCTGCTGTTCAATTTTGTCAAGAACTGGCTGATAGGCCTGATCGTGATGGTCTACATGCTGAACATCAAGGATCGCCTGATCACCCAGGCGAAAAAAATCGTCTACGGCTGTCTGAGCATCCGTCTGGCCAACCATGTGATCAGCGAAATGCGCCTGGTCCACAGGATGTTCGGCGGCTTCATCATTGGAAAAATTCTGGATTCCCTGATCATTGGAATCCTCTGCTTTATCGGAACCAGCATTCTGCATACGCCCTATGCGCTGCTTGTCAGCGTGATTGTCGGCGTAACCAACGTGATCCCGTTTTTTGGCCCGTTCATTGGGGCAATTCCCAGCGGTATCCTGGTGCTGCTTGTCAGCCCTGTCCAGTGTGCGGTTCTGCTTCTCTGGATTCTTATTCTTCAGCAGATCGACGGAAATATTATCGGCCCGAAGATCCTGGGAAACTCTACAGGGCTTGCCAGCTTCTGGGTGCTGTTTTCCATTCTCATTTTCGGGGGCCTGTTCGGCTTCGTGGGAATGATTATCGCTGTGCCGGGCTTTGCAGTCATCTATGATCTGGTGAAAAAGGCAGTGAACTATTCTCTGAGAAGAAAGCGGCTGTCTGTGAACACAGAGGATTACCGGAGGCTAGACTATATCGATGAAGAGAAAAAGACATATGTAAGTAGGGAGAATGAATGAGTTCTAAAAAGATGGTTTACTGGACAGGGGCGGTGGCTGCGGCTGTGCTCCTGCTGATTATTCTGATTGTGACACTGGATCACAATGGAAACTATGTTTCCAGAGCTCTGGCGGGAAAGGCGCTGGCTCTGGGGATGACAGACAGGGAAACCTGTGAAGCCTGGGAGGATGAAAATGAATCAAACTTCCCCTCCTCCCTGAAAGGGCAGTGGTATGTAAAATATCTGGACTATCTGATAGGAAACGGGTATATGGAGCTTCCCGGGGATGAAGACGGGGAGGAAAGACAGGCAGATATGGAGGACTTCGCCGCAGGCGCGATTACCTACGGGGAAGTCGCCTATGCGGCAGAGCAGGTGGAGTCCGGTCTTTCCAGGGCTCTAGGCGTGTCCAGAAAGAAATACAGCGATCCCATTCCCAAGGAGGAGTGGTGGCTGTTTTATGAAACCTTTCTGAAGAAGGCAGACCTGGAAGGGACAGTTCAGACAAAAACGATTGCCCTCTATGGAACTCCGGCCAATGTGGAGGGGGCTGAGAGCTGGACGGCCTACACAAGTGAGGGGGAGCTTCAGTTCGAGGGGCTTTCCCTGGATGCCTACATAGACCACGAGATTGAAGTGTGCATCCGGGGGACGGATATCATACGCATGGAGCGGGATGTTTCGGACGAGGTTGTCTACAAAAATGCCTGGCTGATCCCTGACGGGGAGAAAAACAGGATGGAGGTTTATATAGGAGGGACAGTAAGAGAATTTCCTCTGGAGGACGCCGTAGAGGAAGAGGCAGGAGGCGTGCTGGCCGATGTGTCCTTAAAGGACGGAAAGATAAGGAAGCTGTCTTTAAAAAAGGACACCATAGAGGGAAAGGTGCTTGCCGTCCGGGACAATGCCATCGAAATCGAGGGCTATGGAAATGTGGCAATTACTGATGACTTTAAGGTTTACAAGACCTACGGCACAGTAAAAGAGGCCAGAAAAAAGGATATTCTGGTAGGATATGACATTCAGAAATTTGTGGTGGAGGATAAGCGTATCTGCGCCGCCCTTCTGGTGAAAAGCTTTGACGCGAGAAATATCAGGGTACTTCTGATGGACACAGGCTTTCAGTCTATTTTCCACGACACAGTTACCCTGAAGTGTTCTGTCCCCATGAAGGTTGTGCTGGGAGACTATGAGTTCACCGTGGAGGCAGGGGAGAAGTTTACAGTCTTTGACGGAGATGAGAGGCTCAGAAGATCCGACAGGCGGTTTATCATCGAACCGGAGGATCCCACAAAGTCTATCGATGTGACTACCATCGAGAGGGGGCAGGGAACGCCGTCCTACCAGGGAACGCTGGAAATCAGCCAGGAGAAGGAAGGGCTTCTGCTTTTAAATGATCTGGACGTGGAGGACTACCTGACCAGAGTGGTTCCAAGTGAGATGCCGGCCTCCTATGAGATGGAGGCCCTGAAGGCTCAGGCCGTCTGCGCCAGAACCTACGCCTACCGGCAGATCAAGGCCAATGCCTACAGCCAGTATGGCGCTCATGTGGATGACAGCACCAACTATCAGGTTTACAACAACACGGCCTCCAGCGAGCGCACAGACACCGCTGTGATGGAGACCTACGGCCAGATGGTATTCTACGGGGATAATCCTGCGGAAACCTATTATTTTTCCACCTCCTGCGGCCATACAACCGACGGAACTATCTGGGGAGCAGATCAGAGCGCAGTTCCCTATCTGAAGGGAGTGTCCCTGACCGATGGCAGAACTGTGATGAAGGAACTGAGAGATAATGAGTCCTTTGAGAAATTTATCCGCGACAAGGACGCAGAGACCTATGACTCCACCTTCCCCATGTACCGCTGGGAGACGAAGATTACAAACCGCAGCCTGGAAGAAAAGATTACGGGAATCGGAGAGATCCAGGCTCTGGCTGTGACAGAGCGGGGAACCGGCGGAATTGCGAAGAAGCTGAAGGTATACGGAAGCGAGGGAGAGACTGTCATAAGCGGGGAAAACCAGATTCGAAGCACTCTCGGAAGCACGGAGCTTGTATACAAGAAAAATGACGGAAAAACCCTGACGGGATGGAGCAATCTTCCAAGCGCCTATATCGCCATTGACGAGACCGCCAGAGACGAGGAGAGCGGACTGCGCACCTTCACCATCTGGGGCGGCGGCTACGGCCACGGCGTCGGAATGAGCCAGAACGGCGCCCAGCAGATGGCCAGAGAGGGGATGGATTACGAGGACATTCTGACCTTCTTCTACGACGGCGTGGAGATAAGAGAACTGTCCTGACAGCAGAGTCAGAGGAGGAGGGATAGTGAAAACCCTCATAAGCCCCTCCCCCCACAGCACCTGCTCACCCAAAGAAAAAGGGAAGGATTTACAGTGACTTCGCCGGAACTGTAAATCCTTCCCTTTTTCTCTCTTTTACGGTTATTTGCGGTACAGATAGACGGGCAGTCCATCCTTCATTTTTCTCTCAGGCTCGCCCTTGATAATCGGAAGAGCGTAGTCGAAAAATTCTTTTCCGATGTTTGTGCCCCCGTCGGTAATCCATTCTTTCGGGAAGGTCTTTTCCTGATTGCACACCTGGTTCACATCCACGGTGGAGCAGGAAAGACGGTAATCGTCCCCCGGTTCTCTTACAAAGGCAATCATTTTTCCCGTAGTCCCTTTCAGGGCCTCAGCTACGCCTGCCGCTCCGGCCATGGCAGCCTCTGCGATGTCAGCGGCGGAAACGATCATGCCGCTGCAGCGCTGGCATACATTCAGCTCTACAGAGCGAACCTTTACCTTAAACTGCTGGCGCACGAAGTTTTCAAGAATCTTTCCGCAGCCGGTCAGCATCTTGTGGCCGAAGGTGTCTACCTGGGCCTCGGCGGTGTACTCGCAGATAAAGCGGCCGGAGGCGTCGGAAAGTCCCTCTGAGACGCAGACAACCACGTTTGTATTCTTCCTGAAGGCCTGCTCCAGATCCCTGGAAAACTGTTCTAAGGAGAAGGCGGATTCCGGCAGATAGATGAGAAGAGGGTTATCGTTTTCATGCTTTCTGGCCAGTACGCTGGCAGCAGTGAGCCATCCTGCGTGGCGTCCCATCAGCTCCACGATGGTGACTGACTTCTGCTGGTAAACGGTAGCGTCGAGTACGATCTCCCGGACCATGGAGGCTACATACTTGGCGGCGCTTCCGAAGCCCGGCGTGTGATCCGTCATGACCAGATCATTGTCAATGGTTTTCGGTATGCCGATTACCCGGATGGGGCTGTTGATTCCGGCAGCATAGCGGGACAGCTTGCTTACTGTGTCCATGGAATCATTTCCGCCGATGTAAAAAAAGTATCCTATATTTAAGGCCTCAAATTTTCTGAACAGAGTCGGATAGACCTCAGAGCTCAGATCCTCCGGCAGCTTGAAGCGGCAGGAGCCAAGATAGGCGGCAGGAGTCAGCTTCAGAATTTCCAGCTCCTCCTTGCTGAGCGTTTCCGAAAGGTCCAGGACATGATCGGCCAAAAAGCCTTCAATTCCATTCTCCATACCGTAAACGGTTCCAATCTGCTCCCCGTGTCTGATACTTTCTGTAATAACTCCGTAAAGGCTTGCATTGATTACGGCGGTGGGGCCGCCGGACTGTCCTACAAGTACGTTTTTCTTCATTGTGAGGTTTCTCTCCTTTGTGATTGTGGTAATACCGCACCTATTTTATAATAGGAGGCTTTGGATTTCAACCTGTTTTAACGCCTTTTTGGCCATTTATCCGGGAAGAAGACGGAGAAATGAAAAATTTATGTAAAATGATCCTGCAAAAATATCACATAAATTTGACGAAAGCAGTATTTTAGATTTTACATTGCGCGAGCTATACTATAGCTGTTCCTGAGGGAACAAAGCAGTTACTGAACAAATCAGGCAAAGCCTGAAAATCATTTAGAAAACAAGGAGATTAAATTATGAAAAAAATTCTTACACTTATGGCAGCAGGCGCTGTGGCAGCCAGTATGACAGCATGCGGAAGCTCCAACACGGCAGGCACAACAGCAGCAGTGGAAGCAGCAGATACCACGGCAGCAGATACTACAGCAGCAGGAAGCACGGCAGCTGAGGCAGAGACAGAGGCGGCTGAGGTAAACGAGGATCTGACAGGAATGATTACGGCGGCAGGTTCTTCCGCATTAAAGCCTCTTGTAGACGACGCAGCCGACATGTTTGCTGAGAAGTATCCGAACGTAGCTATCACAATTGATGCCGGCGGTTCAGGAGAGGGCTTAAAGCAGGTTTCCGAGGGGACAGTAAACATCGGAAACTCTGACGTTCCGGCAGAGGATAAGCTGGAGCCGGAGCAGGCGGCAGAGCTGGTAGACCATCAGGTGTGCGTTGTGACCATGGCTCCTATCGTAAATAATGACGTATATGAGGCCGGCGTTACAGACCTGACAAAAGAGCAGTTAATCGGAATCTTCACAGGTGAGATTAAGAACTGGAGCGAGGTTGGCGGACCAGATGAGGACGTAGTTCTTGTGACACGGCCTACATCCTCCGGAACAAGAGCAACTTTCCAGAAATACGCTCTGGATGGAAACGAGGAGGCTTCCAACGCAGCTATGGAGACAGATGATTCCGGCGTACTTCTCCAGAATGTAAAGGATACAAAGGGAGCAATCGGATATGTAGCTTTATCCTACCTGACAGGTGATGCAGGAGTTTCCACAGTTGCAATCGACGGTGTTGAGCCTACTTTAGAGAATACATACAGCGGCGACTATCCGGTATGGACTTATGAGCATATGTACACAAAGGGTGAGCCGGACGAGGTGACCAAGGCATTCATCGACTACATCATGTCTGACGAGTACGGCGAGCAGATGGAATCATTAGGCTACGGTGTATCTTCCAAGATGACAGTAACTGAGCACTAATCAAGGATACGTTTCAGCAGCTAAACCTTTTGCCCCGGCGGCAGGAGGTATGGCTGCGATAAATCAAAGACAATGAAATGAAGAGGGGCTGGCCGCCTGAATGGGCCTCCCCTCTCATTTCAGGCCAGGAGGATTTATGGATACGACAAAAGGAAAAAGCATGTTTGCCAAGGAATATTTCTGGCGGGATCTCATGACGGCGTGCGGCTTGTTTGTGATTGTCCTGACGATCGGGATTGGAGCGTTCCTGGTGTACAAAGGTTCAGCCACCTTTCTGACCTATGGACACACGCTCTGGGAATTCCTGGGTTCAGCCCAGTGGGCGCCGGCAGATAACTCCGACGGCGGAGGGACAGTCGGGGCGCTGATTTTTGTAGTAGGTTCTCTGTGTACCTGCGGTCTGGCGCTTCTCATTGCAGCTCCGTTTTCCCTGGGCTCAGCTATTTTTATCACAGACATTTCTCCAAAATTCGGAGAAAAATTTTACCGTCCGGTCGTGGAGATCTTTGCCGGAATCCCATCTGTAGTATACGGCTGGGTAGGTCTTACTGTGCTGGTTCCGGCGATTAAGACGGTGTTTGACCGCCAGGTCGGCCATTCGATTCTGGCCGCCGGCATTGTGCTGGCTGTGATGATTTTTCCCACTATCACGACAGTGGCAGCGGACGCCCTGAGGGCAGTTCCGAAGGAGTGCCGTATGGCGGCATACGGCCTCGGTTCTACCAGATGGCAGACCATCTATAGAATTGTCATTCCGGCAGCTGCGCCGGGAATTATCTCCGGAATTATTCTGGGACTTGCAAGAGCGTTCGGAGAGGCTCTGGCAGTTGCCATGGTAATCGGCCAGACGACTGCTCTGCCTACCAGCATTTTTTCTACAACGAAAACACTTACGACAGAGATTGCGGCTCAGATGGGAAATGCCATGGAGGGCGGAGAGATGAAATCGGCCCTCTGGTCCATGGCGCTTCTTCTGTTCCTTATCTCCCTGTTCTTCATTTTTCTGATTCACCGGGTATCTGCAGTGAAGCCGGATAAGGACGACAGGAAAGCAGTTCTGAAAGGAGGAAAATAAAAGTGGCAGAAAAGAGAATCAGACGTGCCAAAGCAGTTGACACATTTATGACGGCAGTCTTTTATGCCATCGCCATTTTCTTCTTCACGCTTCTCATTGCGTTTGCCGGAAAGGTAATCATCGGAGGACTTCTCGGCGCAACGCCGGAGATGTTCCGCTTTGAGAGAAAGGGAAGTATTGGAAACCAGCTTTTTAATACGGTTTATCTGGTGTTCATCTCACTTGTGGTATCCGTACCCTTAGGCGTGGGAGCGGGAATTTACCTGGGCATGTACGCAAAGCCGGGCAGGGTAACGCGCTTTTTGAGAATGTGTATTGAAACACTGTCATCTCTCCCGTCCATCGTAGTCGGACTGTTCGGATACCTGGTATTTCTGGTGTTTTTCGGCATGGGGAAGAGCCTGATTGCAGGCGCGCTTTCCGTATCGATCCTGACTCTGCCTCTGATCACAACGACGACAGAGGATGCCATCAAGGGTCTTCCGGCCGGTTACTACCAGGCCAGCCTGGGGCTGGGGGCCACGAAATGGCAGAGTATTTTCCATGTGCTTCTTCCGGCCTGTGTGCCCCGCATCATGACAGGAGTTATCCTGGCAGCTGGAAGAGGATTTGGAGAGGCGGCAGCCCTTCTCTACACGACAGGTTCAGGAACTGCTCTGAAATGGGGAAACTGGAATCTGTCTGCCCCGACCTGTCCTTTTAATCCGTTCCGTCCTGCAGAAACTCTGTCGATTCAGATCTGGAACCTGCAGGTGAACGGACAGGACAGAGCGCTGGCAAACTGTGCCTCCGCCGTTTTAATGCTCCTGGTACTGGCGTTCAGTATCGGCGCAAATGTGTGGAGCCACCATATCAAGAAGAAAAATGCAGGAGAGTAAGACAGGAAAACGTCTGAGAAGAGAGAAATCAAAAGGAAATCAGCGAAAGGAAAATCAGCTATGGCAGAAGCAAACATTCACAACGCCGGCTCAGTGAACGGAGAGAATGCTCCGGCAGCCGTGACGAAGTTTGATATATCAGGACTGAACCTCCACTACGGAGAATTTCACGCCCTGAAGAACATCGATATGAAAATCGAGGAAAAGAAGATTACCGCCTTTATCGGTCCGTCCGGCTGCGGAAAGTCTACCTTTTTAAAGACCCTCAACCGCATGAATGACCTGGTGGAGAATGTTAAAATTGACGGAACCGTACGCCTGGACGGCACGGATATTTTCCGTGAGATGGATGCCATCACCCTGAGACACAGAGTCGGAATGGTATTTCAGCAGCCCAACCCTTTTCCAAAGAGCGTCTATGACAATGTAGCCTACGGCCCCAGGATTTTCGGGATCAGAAAAAAAGATCAGCTGGATGAGATTGTGGAGAGGAGTCTTCGCCAGGCGGCAATCTGGGATGAGTTAAAGGACCGTCTGCACAAGAGCGCCATGGGACTTTCCGGAGGACAGCAGCAGAGACTTTGCATCGCCAGGACGCTGGCGGTGGAGCCGGATGTGATCCTGATGGATGAGCCCACATCGGCTCTGGATCCGATCTCCACCTCCAAAATCGAGGATCTGGCCATGGAGCTGAAGGAAAAGTATACCATTATCATTGTCACCCACAATATGCAGCAGGCCGCCAGAATCTCCGATCAGACAGCTTTCTTCCTTCTGGGCGAGTGCGTGGAGTTCGGGGATACGGGAGAAATGTTTGCCATGCCAAAGGATAAGCGGACAGAGGATTATATTACAGGGAGGTTCGGTTGATGAGGAAGAATTTCGACAGGCAGCTTAACAATCTGGAAAAGCAGCTGATCAAGATGGGGGGCCTCTGCGAGGAGGCGATCTCCCTGTCAGCGAGGGCCCTTGGCGGAGAGGGGGCGCCGGATCTGCAGTCCCAGGTACATGAGCTGGAAAGTGAGATTAACAATCTGGAGAGGGAGATTGAGGGAAGCTGCATGACGCTGCTTTTAAGACAGCAGCCCATCGCCCACGATCTCCGAAATGTATCAGCAGCTCTCCGAATGATTTCCGATCTGGAGCGGATCGGGGATCAGGCAGAGGATATTGCAGAGCTGGTGCCCCATATTGCGGGAAGCGGACTGCAGAGCAAGGTGCACATTAATCAGATGTCCATGGCAGCCGTGAAGATGGTGATGGACAGTGTCGATGCCTTTGTGAAGGAAGATCTGGCTCTGGCCAGGAAGGTGCAGGCTGATGACGATGAGGTGGATCGCCTGTTTGACTGTGTAAAGGGCGAGCTTATGGAGCTGATCGAGAAGAAGGGAATCGGCGCCGAGGAGGCTCTGGATTTCCTGATGGCTGCCAAATATCTTGAAAGAATCGGCGATCATGCCGTCAATGTGGCTGAGTGGGTGGAGTATTCCATCACGGGAGTGCATAAGAGCGGAGAGCTTACAGAGCGGTAAGAGAGCATGACTTGTCACGTGCAAATTAAACAGAAGGCGATCGGGCTGCTGATTCTGCGCCAGTCCGCCCGCCTTCTGTGTTTATACCGGAGAGAAAGGCTATACATGAACTTGACAGAACCGCCTTACAAACTCCGCAATAAGAGGATGTGAGCTGCCGTTTTGCCAGAATATCTTCCGCTTCTGCGTGTATGCAGTGAGCGGTGTTAATATTACGCCGCCTGAGCTTAGATTAAGCGAAGAAACTTCAAAGGAGATGTACCTGAATGGATGTCCGGAATATTCAGTATCAGAAGATACGATCATTACATCAGTCTTTTTTGTCTCAAAATAATGAAGCAGTTCTTCTTCCTGTCCAATCCAAAGCGTATAATGCAAATCAGGGTACTGTTCCAGCATCTCAGACAGGAGATTTGAAATAAAGTATGCTGTGTAAAAATCGGATGCAGCAATTCTCAATGCATATGTTTGCCTGTGCTTTTCAGTGTCTTTCTGTATACGGCAATGCAGGACTTAGGGTTTGCAATGCAAGTGTCGGAACACGAATTTAAGCTGTATGACGCTCAGTCAGAACGAAAATATTTGAATTTTAACAGCCGCCAGTATGCACAGATAGCTTTGCTGAAAATTTTATTCCCCATCAATATATGAAGGACAAAAAGTGCTGTGAAAAAACGGTGCTTATGATATAGAATGGGCGAATGCCCAGTAAAAAATACAGTAATGGAGGGTATCCAAAGGTCATAAAAAGATCTGAGGGATACCCTCTTTTCAATTATGCAGGGAGAGCAGAAAAGCCGCCTGCAGGCCAAAATCAGTTCTTCTCTTTTTCCTCCGCATGCTTTTTGCGCTTGCGGTTCAGCTTCTCCACCAGAGCAGATGTGCGGGTACGGTAATCGTCCAGCTCTGTCACGATTCCCATGAAGGAGGAAACCATATCCAGGGAGGAGCGCAGCGTGATCTGCTCGCTCTGATAGATAGCCCGCTTGGTCAGGCGCATGGCTGTCTGCGGCGCTTCCAGGAGCTTCTGCATGTAGGCTTCCACATAGTCATCCAGCTCGTCGTCGGGAACTACATGGGTCACCAGACCAATCCGCTCTGCCTCGGCTCCCTTTAAGACCTTGGTAGTCCAGAACATATCGAGAGCCTTGTCACGTCCGATGATGCGGGGGAGGAAGTAAGCGCCGCCGTCGCCTGGGACGATACCGGCGTTAAAGTAGCTCTCAGACATGGTAGCACTCTCTGAAGCGATTCTCACATCGCACATGAGAGCCATGTCAAGACCTGCTCCTACGGCTGCTCCGTGGATCTTTGCCACCACCGGCTTGTCAATCTCCTCCAGGATCAGAGGAATTCGCTGAATGCCCTTCCAGAGGGAATTTTTGCGGGCCAGGGCGGTGGAGGAAATATCGTCGTGGCTTTCAAAGAATCCGTCGCCTGCTGCCATAGCCTTTACATCTCCGCCGGCACAGAAGGCCTTTCCGTTTCCTGAAAGCAGGACAGCGTAAATATCCTCCCTGTCCCTCACATCTTCCAGGGCTCTTGTCCAGAGGTGAATCATCTCCTCGCTGAAACAGTTTAAATGCTCTGGCCTGTTCATGGTAATGCGTGCCAGATGTCCCTTTACTTCATAAATCAGATCTGCCATAAGTTATGTATCCTTTCTTTCTGGTTCTGCTTTTATTCTTGTATTCTGTTTCACCCTATATTTCGTATTGCGCGTATAAGCTGTCTCAGTCTGCTGAGAGTGCCGTTTTTTCAATAATTAATATACGGTATAACAATAAATTTATAGAATATTGAGCATCTATAAAAGAATTCATATAAACTAAGGTCATTATACGAAGAAGAAAAGCGCCTGTCAATCTGAACTTGATATTTTGAGGAGGCTAAAAGGTCTTTTAACGGAAAATTAACACGGAGCTCTCCTGTCTTCGCAGATTCTCTCTGAATTCACGGCGCCTTCGGCTGTAAAGCTGCTGCAGCAGCGACTTTTCTTTTCCAACCCAGTGCGATCCCAGCGGAGCGTTTTTATATAACAGGGAACGAAGTTCCCTGTTATATAAAAAATCCCCCGCCTGCTGCACGAAGCCAACAGGCAGGGGACTAAAAAGGGGAGGATAAGTATTCAAAAATTTCTCTTTTGTTGATATTCCTATTATGGCCAGACCGGGGAGGAATATACATTCAACCTGAAAAAATCTTTGCAAAAACCTGAAAACTGTTATATACTATTCTGGACAAGCAGATGCGGTAACTTAAATTAATAAAAAAGGAAGGTTATTACGTATGACATTACTGGAAAACTGGAGAAACCTCGCGTACGGCGACGGACTCGATGATAAAAAGAGAGAAGAACTGTGGTCCGGCTATTTCGCAATCGAGAAGGGAATCTATGAGCAGATTCTCTCCAACCCGACAGAGGTGGTAGAGGGAACCGTTAAGGAGCTGGCTGAGAAGTACAACACAGAGATTCTGATTATGACAGGTTTCCTGGACGGAATCAACGAGAGCTTAAAGGGTTATGAGAACCAGATCGAGACCATGGATGAGAATACAGTTGTAAAGATCGAGATTGATCCGGAGAAGCTGTACTGGAACATGGTTGAGGCAAAAGCAGACTGGCTGTACAACCTGCCTCAGTGGGATGCAATCCTGACTCCTGAGAAGAGAAAGGAGCTTTACAGAAACCAGAAGGCATCCGGCACTGTGCGCAATGAGCAGAAAATTTATCCAAACGATCCATGTCCATGCGGCAGCGGAAAGAAATATAAAAAGTGCTGCGGAAAAAACAAATAAAAGCATAGAATAAGGCAGAAGGCAAAAAAGAGAGCTGGCCGGGGATTTCTCCTCCGGAAGCTCTCTTTTTCCGATCTCCCGCTGTATGGGAACTTTCTATTCTTTTAAAACCCGCTCCCTCTTTTTAAGTTCTGCCGCAATCTGCCTTTTCTCAGGCTTATCTCCGAAATGAATGCGGCCGTTCTGCACTCTCAGAGAGGACAGAATGGATTCGGCGCTTTCCCGGGAAGGGCAGGGCAGGCGGATGAATTTTCCGTCAGAGGCAGCGAGGGAGAGAAATGCGCTGCTGTCTTCGTTTCGTCTCCTT
Organism: Clostridium sp. AM29-11AC; assembly: GCF_003480545.1. Classification (NCBI taxonomy): domain Bacteria; kingdom Bacillati; phylum Bacillota; class Clostridia; order Eubacteriales; family Clostridiaceae; genus Clostridium; species Clostridium sp. AM29-11AC. The sequence continues at coordinate 25,538 of NZ_QUJI01000016.1, read as the reverse complement.
TTGGGAAGAAGGGCTGATAATCGCCGGACAAAACGGGAAAAGCCGCGGCAGTCTTTTCTGTTTTCTATCCCTGCCCAGAAAAGTTCTTCCAGAGGGAGAAGCCTTGTCCTGGCTCCGTCCAGGTACAGCAGATAGCTGCTGGTGAGATAGAGCTTTCCGGCCTTCACGGGAACCTGGCTGTGAAGCTCAGCTTCAGCCTCAGAAATCTTCTGTCTGACCTCCCATATATTCCCGAGATACCGGAAGGCCGGTGAGGCCAGAGGGAAAATAAAAAAAACCAGGGAACAGAACAGCTCTGCCAGCCCTGCAAACAGGCAGAGGTTTACAGCCAGCCTGCCGGCCAGACTGATGAAAAAAGGGCAGGAGAGGGAGGAAACTGCATAGGGGGCTGTGATTTTTCTTAGGGAGCTGCTTTTCCAGCCGAGGGCTGAGGCCATGGCATCCGTAATCTCTTCGTACTGGTCAGCATCCAGCTCAATCAGCCGCCCATGGATGTCCAGAGATTCAATAGAAGGGGCAGGCGGAGCCCCAGCCTCAGCGCCCAGAAGGTAGAACTGGCAGAAGCCGTCCACCAGAGTGTAGTAGTAATAGCCCTTGACAGCGCCTCCCACTGTCCGGTTAAGGCCTGTGTACTGAAGGTTGGATGCCGTTACCCGGACACAGGGAAGAAAGCGGTTGTAGAAGTTTTCGTAATGGCTTTTATAGTTTAAAGGTCTTTGATGGAATACGTTTTCCCTGGGAGAAAGCTGCAGAGCCAGGAGAGCGGCAGCCACCACAAGAACCGGCATAAACAGCCGCCGCAGAAGATCGCTTCGTATATCTGAAATTATAAAACTGTTTTTCATAGGTGTATTCTTCCAATCTTTTTTCCGCCGGCAGCCGGCACCCGTTTCCTTCCGACTGCCTGTGCCGGATAAAATGACTACTATAAGTATAAGCAAAAAATCCCCAATAATCAATAATCGGTTGCTTTTCCAGGCAAATATTGATATGATATGTAACAGTTCAGCCTCGTTCCCTTTGCCGTAAGAAGCGGTGGCGGCGGGATGCGTAATGCGTAACCTCCGGCACGGCGGGGACAGTCTGGACGGCAGTGACAGAAATAAGACGACAGGAGGCGGATTGTGGAGGCTTATACCAGCTTTGCGGCAGTTTACGATATGTTTATGGATAATATTCCCTACGAGGAGTGGGCAGCCTATCTCATATCCCTGCTTAAGGAGCACGGGATTGACGACGGCCTAGTGCTGGATCTGGGGTGCGGGACAGGAAGCCTGACAGAGATTCTGGCCAGAGAGGGGTATGACATGACGGGCATTGACATTTCTCCGGATATGCTTCAGATTGCCATGGAAAAGAGGGCGGAGTCGGGACACGACATTCTCTACCTGCTCCAGGATATGAGAGAATTTGAGCTCTATGGGACAGTCAGAGCCATCGTCAGCATCTGTGATTCCATGAACTATCTGTTCGAGCCCGGGGATCTGGTTCAGACGCTGCGCCTGGTGAATAATTATCTGGATCCGGAGGGGCTCTTTATTTTTGACCTCAACACAGAATATAAATACAGGGAGATTCTCGGGGAATCCACCATTGCAGAGGACAGGGAGGAGAGCAGCTTCATCTGGGACAACAGCTACGATGAGGAGGAAAGGATCAATGAATACAGCCTTAGCCTTTTCATCCGGGAGAAGGAGGATCTCTACCGGAAATACCAGGAAACCCACTATCAGAGAGCCTATACCCTCAACGAGGTGAGGGACGCTATCCGTCAGGCCGGGATGGAGTTTGTGGCAGCCTATGACGCATTTACAAGGAACGCGCCCAGAGAGGACAGCGAGAGAATCTACGTGATTGCCAGGGAGAGAGGAAAGTCGTCAGGGGAAAATCAGAATTGAATCAGCAGAAAGGAATGACATATATGGCAGATTATATGGTAAGAGCCACAGCAGCGGACGGTCAGATCCGCGCTTTTGCGGCTACGACGAGGGAGACAGTGGAGGAAGCCAGAAAGGCGCACAATACAAGCCCGGTGGCCACGGCTGCCCTGGGACGTCTGCTCACGGCAGGGGCCATGATGGGAAGCATGATGAAGGGAAAGGACGATGTCCTGACGCTGAGGGCAGAGGGTGACGGCCCTATCGGCGGCCTGACTGTGACGGCGGACGCTTTCGGAAATGTGAAGGGATATGCCTTTCACCCGGAGGTAATGCTGCCTCCGAACGCTCAGGGAAAGCTGGATGTAGGCGGAGCGCTGGGAATCGGTGTGCTGAGCGTAATCAAGGACATCGGCTTAAAGGAGCCGTATGTGGGGCAGACGATTCTCGTAAGCGGGGAGATCGCCGAGGATCTCACCTACTATTATGCGACCTCGGAGCAGACTCCGTCGTCCGTCGCCCTGGGTGTTCTGATGAACAGGGAAAATACGGTGCGCCAGGCAGGAGGATTTATTATCCAGCTTCTTCCGGGAGCCTCCGATGAGATGATCGACAGGCTGGAGGAGAAGCTGAAGGAGATAAAGCCAATTACCGCTCTTCTCGACGAAGGGATGACGCCGGAGCAGATCCTTGAGCATGTTCTCGGAGAATTCGGTCTCGAGATTCTTAATCAGATGCCGGTTCAGTTTTACTGCAACTGCGATAAAAAGAGAGTGGAGAAGGCCCTTGTCAGCATTGGGAAGAAGGAGCTTCAGGAGATGATCGACGAGGGAAAGAGCATTGAGGTAAACTGCCATTTCTGCAATAAGAATTATGAGTTTTCCGTGGAGGAGCTTAAGGAGCTTTTAAGCCAGGCGGTCAGATAAGAGAAAATCAGACTGAGGGGAAAACGAGAAAAGGACTGTCAGCCCTTCGCCGACAGTCCTTTTTCTCTCATTTAATCATTTACTTAATTCAATATAGCTTATTCACAAAATATAGGTGTAGATATATATATTGGAAACAGGTACACTGGAAAGAGGTATAATGATTACATTAGAGCTTGGTTACGTTCGTAGCCTGTGGTCCCTTTGCTCCGTTGACAACCTCGAACTCTACCTGAGCGCCCTCGTCAAGGGATTTGAAACCCTCCATGTTAAGGCCGGAGTAGTGAACGAACACATCGTTTCCCTCCTCGTCACAGATAAATCCGTAGCCCTTCTGGTTGTTGAACCACTTTACTGTACCTTTGTGCATAACAAACCTCCAAGAAAATAAAAAAAATATCGTGGCCTGACTATCTACAGCCTAACCACAGAATATCACAGTTTTCATAGAGTGTCAAATCATTTTGATATTATGACAAAAATAAGCAAAAAGAATTGATATTTGCATGAATGCCGCAAATGTGCTAGAATTATCTGTAGTTTTTCGGCCTGGAAAAATGGCCTGTCCGGACCCTCTTTCATAAAGGAGAGGACAGGGTGCAGGCCTGTTTTTTCAGGAGATGAAAGGGAGGATGGGATATGAGTCTTCACAACGCAGCCGGCCATTTTTGCACCATCACGAAGCACAAGCTGATGGTGATGGGAAACTGCTTCCGGGTGGGGCTTTACAGACAGGGACTGCTCCACGATTTATCCAAGTATTCCTGGGAAGAATTTAAGACAGGGGTAAAGTATTATCAGGGAACCAGGAGCCCCAACGCGGCAGAAAAGGATGATATCGGGTACTCGGCTGCCTGGCTTCACCATAAGGGCAGGAATAAACACCATTTTGAGTACTGGATCGATTTTGCGCCGGATAAATCCAAGGGCCTTGTGGGCAATAAGATGCCCTTAAAGTATGTGATCGAGATGGTGATGGACCGGATCGCCGCATCGAAGGTCTATAAAGGAAAGGATTACACAAACGCATCTCCCTGGGAGTATTACGCAAAGGGGAAGGACTATATTGTCATTCACCCGGAGACGAGAGCTCTTTTGGAGAAGCTTCTTCTCATGCTCAGGAAAAAGGGGGAGAGAAAAACCTTCGCCTATATGCGCTGGCTGCTCAGGCAGGGAAAGGAATATTAATAAGAGATACTAATAAGGAATACCAATAAGGAATATTAAAGTATGTGCAGCTCATGGGCCTGTTTCAGAAAAACAGGCCCATGAGCTGTTTAAAATACGTTTCTGCGCTGTCCTGTGGGTTTCTATTTTCCGGGCTTTTCTTTTCCCGATTTTTCTCTTCCGAGTTTTTCTTTTCCGGCTCTTTCTTTTCCGGGCTGGCGGCGGGGCAAAAACCGGCGTGCTCTTTGCACGCAGGTTCCCGAAAGAGAAATGTCCTGTCTGTTTTGCTGCCGGCGAGCATTTCGGCCAGCCCGGCAGTGAATGGGATATAGGTAAGCCGCTCGGAATACTCTCTCTTCAGGCAGGGCTCAAAAATGCAGGAGGGCTGGGGCAGAAAGAGACCCTCAACCTTTGTATAGCAGGTCTTTGCGGTGGCTTTTCTGCGGGCCGCCCGGTCTACATATTCGCCGACGCTTTTGTGGATGGCAGTATCTTCATAGATCAAATAGTAGTAATCCTTATAATTTGAATAAAATCGTTTGAGCTCCCCCTCAGCCAGGGATATGCCAAGAGTCAGGATATTTCCTGAGGCATCCAGGGAAAAGGGGCCGTTATCTGCCTCCATGGAGACCGGCAGGGAGACCTCACTTCTGTAGCAGAGAAAGAGTGTCTGCTCCTCCTGTCCAAAGGCGTCAGCCGCCTTTTGAAGCTTCCAGCCGTCCGGCCGGAAGGGGAAGTCTAAAAAGTCGGAGTAGGCAAGAATCGGAAGAATGGACGGCATCCCCTTCAGATCATCCTCGTTGTGGAGAAACAGAAGGCGGAGGAGAGCTTCATCCCCTGTGGCCAGGTAGTCGTGATAGACTTCAATCAGCTGACCGCCGGAAAACCGATCCTGCCGTTCAATATCCAGAAACCCCTCGATAGTTTTCTGCTTCAGGTTTTCTAAACCCAGAATTTTCTTAAATGGCTTTATCTTTTTGTAGAGATCCACGCTCTTTACGCCGGAAAAGTCAAAATTCAGCCCACAGGCAGCGCAGCGCTTCAGAAGGTAGGGAATGTCAAAGCCGTCTCCGTTAAAATGGATCAGAATCTTAAAATTTTTCAGGAAAAGGAAAAAGGCCTCCAGCATCTCCTCCTCGGCATCGGCCCGGTCGGCAAACCACTGGATCAGATTCCAGGAATGATCCCGGTAAAAGACACAGCCGATCAGATAAAGATTTGAGGAATCCCCGGAAAAGCCGGTGGTTTCAATGTCAAAAAACAGAAGCTCAGAGAGCACACCTATGCGGGACAGGGGGTAGGTGTCTGGAAATTCCAGACGTTTTTCTATAGTAATCATGGGTAATTTCTCCTTCTGTATGTCTGCAGCCATGGTTTCCTGCTTGTTCCTGCCTGCAGGCCGCCTATGCGCGGCGGTGGGGCCCGGCCCGGACCGATGGCCGGTGCCGGGAAAATTTCTGTGTTCTGTCATGTCCTCTATTATATATGGAAGAGAGAGGCTTTACAAGCACCAGAATATTTGTTCGGGTAAATCTTGCATTGCCAGGAAGCGTGTGATATGATACTAAAAGAAAATGGGGTGCTCAGGCGGATGGAACGGCCGGCGGCCCCCTCCCGGCTGCCTGAAAAGCTGCCGGAAAAGCGCAGTGATGCAGAGAACAGCGATGAAAGGGATTGTGACGTGATTTCATATATAAGAGGAATACTGGCAGAGAAGATGGACGGGGCGGCTGTGGTGGAGGCCGGAGGCATCGGCTACAGGATTTTTATGCCGCTTTCCGCTCTGGAGCTTTTGCCGGCTGTGGGGCAGGAAGCGGTGGTTTACACCTACTTTCAGGTCAGGGAAGACGCCATGAGTCTGTATGGATTTCTGAACAGGCAGGACAGGGAGATGTTCCGGCAGCTGATTGGGGTGAACGGCATTGGCCCCAAGGCAGCCCTGGGGCTTTTGGGTGCTCTCAGGCCGGACGACCTGCGCCTGGCCATTCTGACAGGAGATGTGAAGGCTATCTCCCGGGCCCCCGGGATCGGGGCGAAAACAGCCCAGAGGATTATTCTGGATTTAAAGGACAAGGTGAGCGCGGAGGAGATGTTTCCTTCTGTCACAGCTTCGGATGGAGGGGCAAAGGCGCCGGAGGCAGTCTCTCTCACAGCGGAGGCTGCCAGGGAGGCGGTGGATGCTCTGGTGGCCCTGGGCTATTCCAATCTGGAGGCCTCAAAGGCCGTGAAGCAGGTGGAGGTCACAGAGGAGATGGATGCAGAGGCAGTGCTCAAGGCATCCCTCAAATATCTGGCGTTTATGTAGCCCTGAGAGAAAAACCTGGACGTGAGGAGAGAGCAGAAGGAAGCAGATATGAACAGAAGGATTATTACAACAGACGTTACGGAAGAGGATAAGAAAATAGAGACGAGCCTGCGCCCCCAGTTCCTTTCGGAGTATATCGGACAGGAGCGGATCAAAAGCACCCTGAAGATCTTCATCGATGCGGCAAAGTCGAGAAAGGAGCCTCTTGACCATGTGCTGTTCTACGGCCCTCCGGGGCTTGGAAAGACGACGCTCTGCGGCATTATTGCCAATGAGATGGGGGTCAATATGAAGGTGACATCCGGCCCGGCCATCGAAAAGCCCGGGGAGATTGCAGCCATTCTAAACGGGCTTTCTGAGGGGGATGTGCTGTTTGTGGACGAGATTCACCGGCTGAACCGCCAGGTGGAGGAGGTTCTCTATCCGGCTATGGAGGACTATGCCATCGATATTATGCTGGGGAAGGATTCCAGCGCCCGGTCTATCCGTCTGGAGCTTCCGAAGTTTACGCTGGTGGGAGCTACCACCAGGGCAGGCCTTCTGACAGCGCCTCTGCGGGACAGGTTCGGAATTATCCAGAAGATGGATTTCTATACGCCTGCAGAGCTTAAGACCATTGTCATGCGCTCTGCTGATGTGATGCAGGTGAAGATTGAGGAAGAGGGGGCCTTTGAGATTGCCAGGCGTTCCAGAGGAACCCCCAGGCTTGCCAATCGCCTGCTTAAGAGAGTCAGGGACTTTGCCCAGGTCAAGTACGACGGCGTGATTACAAAGGCGGTGGCCGACTTTGCCCTGGATATTCTCGACGTGGACAAGCTGGGGCTGGACAATAACGACAGGGCTATTCTGAATGCCATGATTCAGAAGTTTTCCGGCGGCCCGGTGGGTCTTGAGACGCTGGCAGCCTGCCTCGGGGAGGACGCCGGCACCCTGGAGGATGTGTACGAGCCATACCTCCTCATGAACGGGCTGATCAACCGCACGCCCAGAGGCCGGGTGGCCACAGAGGCTGCCTACCATCATCTGGGCCTCTCCCAGAGCTGATTGGGAAGGCTGAACGGTTATAAATCTGCCCGGCAATCCGCAGAAAGTCATTGTTTTTGTCAAAAATTCAGGTATAATGAAGGAGAGCCGCGGGATACCTGAAGAGGGGCCCTGCGGGATGAGGAGAAATGAAAAAAGGACGAAAGCGGAGAAAAGTATGGATTCCAAGAATTATACGGATGTTTTGATCAACGGAAAAATTTATACACTGGGCGGCGCCGAGGAGGAGAGTTATCTGCAGCAGGTTGCCAGCTATATCAACGAAAAGATGACCAGGCTCCAGAAGCAGCCGGGCTTTACCAGGCAGAGCGAGGACTACAAGTCAGTGATGACATACCTGAATCTGGCTGATGACTATTTTAAGGAAAAGCAGTATGCGGCACGGCTGGCGGAGGAAAATCAGGAGCTGGAGAAGGAGAGCTACAGCCTGAAGCATGAGCTCGTGAGCACCCAGATGAAGCTGGAAACCGTGATGAGGGAGGCGGCGGAGCAGCGTGAGAGAGTCCATGCCCTTGAGCTGAGGCTCCAGGAACTGGAAGCCATGCAGCCGGCAGAGGAAGGGACAAAAGAGGAAAAGCAGGACTGAAAAAGAAGAGAAACAGACAGGAAAGGCTGATGCATTTCGCATCAGCCCTGTCTTATTAAGCGGGAAAATAGACGGGAAAATTTCTGAAACGTCAAACAAAAAACATAAACCTGTGAAATGAAAATCAGAAAAACAATAATGGGAATACAATAATCAGAAAAAAATAACCAAATAAAACCAGAAAAATAACCAGAAAAATAACCATAAAACGAAAGCCCAGTAAGGCGAAAACCAGTTGAAAGGGATTGAGGATGAACAGTCAGGAAAAAACACTAGATCGGGAGACCAGGTGGAGGGAGGCTGTCAGGAGAGGGGCGGAGATCCTGGCTCCGGCAGGCTCCTTTGAGAGTATGAAGGCTGCTGTGGCGGCCGGAGCTGACGCTGTATATATCGGAGGGAGCAAGTTTGGGGCGAGAGCCTTTGCCGACAATCTCGATGAGGAGAGGATGAAGGAGGCCATTGACTATGTCCACCTTCACGGCCGCAGCATCTATATGACCGTCAACACTCTTGTGAAGGAGCAGGAGCTCTCAGAGCTGTACGATTACCTGCTGCCCTATTACAGACAGGGACTGGATGCGGTGATTGTGCAGGACATGGGAGTGTTTGCATTCATAAGAGAGCAGTTTCCGGATCTTCCGGTTCACGCCAGCACTCAGATGACTGTGACGGGGGCACCGGGAGCCAGGCTGATCGGGGACCTGGGAGCGTCCAGGATTGTGACTGCCAGAGAGCTTTCTCTGGAAGAGATAGAGGAGATTTACAGGGAGACGGGAGCAGAGATAGAGAGCTTTGTCCACGGGGCTCTCTGCTACTGCTATTCGGGACAGTGCCTGTTCAGCAGCATGATAGGAGGGCGAAGCGGCAACAGGGGAAGGTGCGCCCAGACCTGCCGCCTGCCCTTTGATGTGAGAAGAGGACATCAGGTTCTGAACAGGAAAAGCGAGAGGTATGTCCTGAGTCTTAAGGATCTGTGCACCCTTGACATTCTGCCGGATATTTTAGAGGCAGGCGTATTCTCCCTGAAAATTGAGGGGAGGATGAAAAGTCCCCGCTATACGGCAGGGGTGGTTTCCATCTACAGAAAGTATGTGGATCTCTATATGAAGACAGGCAGGAAGGGCTATCGGGTAGATCCGGAGGATCGGAAGCTTCTTCTGGACCTGTTTGACAGAGGAGGGCAGACAGAAGGGTATTACAGGCAGCACAATGGAAGAGACATGGTGGTGCTGAAGGAAAAGCCGGCCTTCCGAAGTGAGAACAGGGAGCTGTATGATTACCTGGACAGGACGTATGTGGAGGCAGTTCTTCAGGAGCCTGTCACAGGAAGAGTGAGAGCATTTGAGGGAGAGCCGCTGGCCATGGAGGTTTCCTGCAGGGGAGTGAAGGCTCTGGCAGCCGGAGGTATGGTTCAGACGGCCAAAAATCAGCCCATGACACAGGAGCGCATTGAAAAACAGATAAAAAAGACGGGAAATACGCCGTTCTTCTTTGGAAGTCTGGAAATTGAGACAAAAGGAAGCTGCTTTATCCCGGTGCAGGAATTAAATGAGCTCAGGAGAAATGCCTTTGCAGCCCTTGAGGAGGAGATACTTGGGCAGTTTCGAAGGAAAGCCCAGGAATCAGAGGTACAGGAATCAGAGACGCAGAATTCAGAGGCCCGGTCAGGAGCCTGTGACTGCCAGGAAAACGGCGAGAGCAGGGGCAGGAATCAGAATAAGGCTGAGGATAAAAGCGAAAACAGAGGGCAGGGCGCTTCTCTTCATGTGACCCTGGAGGAACAGGAGGGCCTGTCGGCTGTGCTTCTGTTCCCGGAGGTGGACACGGTTTCCATCGATGCCGCAGGATTTCCTGCTGAGAGCTGGGCGAATGCGGCTGCCCGCTGCCATGAAGCTGGAAAGAAGTGCTTTCTGATGCTGCCGCACATTTACAGAACCCAGGCAAAGAATTATTTTAACAGCCATCTTGGGGACCTTGCCGCTGCAGGCTTTGACGGGGCAGTTGTGAGGGCCTGGGAGGAGGTGCAGCTTGTGAAGGAGTGGAAGAAGGAGGGAGTGTTCTCGCCGAAGCTCGTTCTGTTTGACCACGGTCTCTACAGCTTTAACCATCTCTCGGAGGAGATGATGGAGAGGATGCTGCCGGAGATGGAAAAGCGATTTACAGCGCCTCTTGAGCTAAACAGCAGGGAGCTTGCGAAAAAGGGGATTAAAGGCGGGGAGCTGATGGTCTATGGAAACATTCCCATGATGGTCACTGCCCAGTGCATGAAAAAAACGCTGGAGGGCTGTACGGGAAAGCCGGAGCTTCTGTATATGAAGGACCGCATGGGGAAAGAATTTCCTGTAAAGAATCACTGCCGGTTCTGCTACAATACCATCTACAATTCGAGCCCTCTGTCTCTTTTAGCTGACAGAGAGGCAGTGGAACGCCTTGGCCCGTCTGTCCTGCGCCTCTCCTTTACGACGGAGAGACCTGAACGGATAAGGCAGGCAGTGAGGGCATTTGCCGATGTGTTCTGCAAAGAGGAAGGAGACGCTGCTGCTGCGCAGCTTTCCGGTGAATTTACAAGAGGCCATTTCAGACGCGGTGCAGAGTAGGTGAATTTTTATGGCTAATCTCATTACAAATGTATCGAAGTATCTGATGATACTTCTCATAGCGATTTATACCTATTACAACTTCCGGTTTTTCGGGGTTGGAGACGAGGACCAGAAACGGCATCTGTGCCGCCTTCAGAATGTCATACTGGTTTTAATCCATACTCTTGCGTATACGATTATTTATCTCAGGACGGAGGACGAGAAGGCGCTGATGTTTTTCGGGGCGCAGCTTCTGTTTTTCTTCCTGTATATGGGGCTGTACCGGCTGTTTTATCATAACCTGTCCAGGCTTCTTCTGAACAATGCCTGTATGCTTCTGTCCACCAGCTTTATCATTATGACAAGACTCTCCATGGATCGGGCGGTGAGGCAGTTCGCCATCGTGGTGGCGGCGGCAGCCGTGACAATGATTATCCCGTTTATTATGGACCGGGCATGGCAGCTTTCAAAAATTCCATGGGTGTATGGAAGCATCGGCCTGCTTTTGCTTTTGGTGGTCTGCGTTATGGGAAATACGGCTTTCGGAGCTCAGCTATCCATCACCATCGGGGGCTTTTCCTTCCAGCCGTCAGAGTTTGTCAAGATCAGCTTTGTGTTTTTCGTGGCGACTATGTTTTACCGGTCAACTGATTTCAAAACCGTGGTGATCACCACAGCGGCGGCGGCAGCCCATGTTCTGGTGCTGGTGCTCTCCAAGGATCTGGGAAGCGCCCTGATCTTTTTCGTCACCTATCTTCTGATGCTGTTTGTGGCGACGAATAACTGGCTGTATCTGGGGCTTGGGGCCGGCTGCGGTTCGGCTGCCGCTGTGTTTGCCTACCAGATGTTCTCCCATGTCCGCACCAGGGTGGAGGCGTGGCTGGATCCCTGGAGCGATATAGCAGGGAAGGGCTATCAGATCAGCCAGTCCCTCTTTGCCATTGGAACCGGCGGCTGGTTTGGGATGGGGCTTTACCAGGGAATGCCTTCCAAAATTCCGGTGGTGGAAAAGGATTTTATCTTTTCTGCCATTTCCGAGGAGCTGGGCGGTATCTATGCCCTCTGCCTGATTCTCATCTGCCTGGGCTGCTTTATGCAGTTTATGCTGATTGCAGTCAGAATGCAGGCGATGTTCTATAAGCTGATTGCCTTTGGCCTGGGGACTGCCTACATTGTCCAGGTATTTCTGACAATCGGAGGAGTGACAAAATTTATTCCCTCCACGGGAGTGACGCTCCCCTTTGTGAGCTACGGCGGAAGCTCCATTCTCAGCACCTTTATCGTGTTTAATGTGGTGCAGGGGCTTTATATTTTAAAGTGCAACGAGGAGGAAGAGGAATATGAGGCTGAATGAGCCGCCAAAGGAGAAGGGAGGGAGAACAGCCATGGCAAAAAGCAGTACTGAAAACAGTGAAAAACAGGAAAAATCAGGAGGAAAACCGTCCTCTGCTTCCCGCTCCAGAAAAAATTCCGGTGAGGAGGGACTTCAGGGAATGAAAAAACGCCTTGCCAGAACAGGGAAGAGCTTTTTTTCTGCCGGAAGGGGAGAAGCGGCCAGGGGAAAGAAAAAACGGTCAGCCAGAGAAGAGAGGGAGAGAAAAGCAGCTGCCAGAGAGAAGACGGATAAAAACATATTAAAAATTACCTACGCCTTTGCGGCCCTCTTTATCGGAATGTGCGTGTATTTTGGCTGGTTTCTTCAGTTTGACAGCGAAAATGTCATTAACAGCTCCTACAATGCGAGGCTCGACCGCTTTTCAGACCGCATTGTCCGGGGAAAAATCCTGAGCAATGACGGGAGAGTCCTGGCAGAGACGCAGGTGGCCGGGGACGGTTCAGAAAAGAGATATTATCCATATAATTATCTGTTTGTCCATTCAGTCGGATATTCCGGAAAAAATGGAAAGACGGGAATCGAGTCTCTTGCGAACTTTTACCTGCTGTCCTCCCATGTCAATCTGCTGGAGAGAACCGTCAACGAGCTGCAGGGAAGGAAGAACATCGGCGACAATGTGGTGACCACTCTGGATGTGGATTTACAGCAGACAGCTTCTGACGCTATGGGAAACCGGCGCGGGGCAGTGATCGCCATGGAGCCGGATACGGGAAAAATTCTGGCCATGGTCTCTCAGCCCAATTTCAACGCCAATACGGTAGATGAACAGTGGGCAGAGCTGACCTCGCCGGAGAACACAAAGGCCCAGCTTGTAAACCGGGCCACTCAGGGACTCTATCCGCCAGGCTCCACCTTTAAGATCCTGACGGCGCTGGAGTATCTGCATGAAAATCCGAACGGCAGGAACGACTTCCATTTCGACTGTGACGGCACGTTCGAGGATGGGGACTACCAGATCCGGTGCTACCACGGAGAAGCCCACGGAAGCCAGGACTTCACAGGCGTGTTTGCCAACTCCTGCAACGGAGCCTTTTCCAGCATGGGGCTGGGTCTTAACCTGGCGCAGTTCAGAAGCCTGGCGGAGCAGTTTCTGTTCAACCGGGAGCTGCCGCTGTCCATTCCCTACAATAAGAGCTCCTTTGTGATGACAGAGGGGGCGGATGAGTGGGAGCGCCTTCAGACCTCCATCGGACAGGGAAAGACGCAGATGACGCCGATGCACAACCTGATGATCACAGCGGCCATCGCCAATGGCGGCACGCTGATGAAGCCCTACCTGATTGACCATGTGGAAAATGCGGGCGGACAGACGGTGAAAAAATTTATGCCGTCTGCATACGGGGAACTGATGAGCGGAGAGGATGCGGCAGTTCTCACCGAACTGATGACGGCAGTGGTAACGGACGGCACAGGCTCCGCCCTCCGGGGAGCTCCCTACACGGCGGCGGGAAAAACAGGCTCCGCTGAATTTGAGACAGGGAAGGAAACCCATGCATGGTTCGTAGGATTTGCACCGGTGGAGGATCCGAAAATAGCGGTCTGCGTGATTTTAGAGGAGAGCGGCTCCGGCGGTTCTCAGGCCGGGCCTGTGGCGAGGGCGGTGATGGACAAATATTTTGAGAAAAATCCCCAGTAGGACACGGCGGGAAGAAACGGAAGACGCCCGGCCCAGAGTTATGAAAGCGGGAGCGTATACGACAGATCCGGAGATAAAGCGGGGAGAGCGGGAGGCCGCAGATAAGAAGAGAAAAAGACAAAGGAGAAGACAATGACAGAGCTTCAGATGATACTGTTTTTATGTCCCATATTTTTTCTGACCAGTTTTGTGGATGCCGTTTCCGGCGGAGGAGGGCTGGTGGCCCTTCCCGCCTATCTGTTCACCGGCCTTCCCGTACATAACGCCTATGCCTGCAACAAGGTGGGCTGCCTGGTGGGAAATTTTACTTCCTTCGTCCGCTTTCTGAAAAACGGGCTGATCGACGGAAAGACTGCCATCGGGGTGGGAGTTGTGACTTTTTTCTGCTCCGCCTGCGGGGCCCAACTTGTCCTGCACCTGCCGGATCGGCCGCTGAAAATTATGATCCTGGCATCCATGCCTGCAGTGGCTCTCCTCATTTTTATGAGCAGAGAATACCCCCAGGTCAACCGCACAGAGGAGATAAAAGGCTGGAAAAGGATTCGCGCCTGCCTGCTCACGGGAGTGATCATGGGCTTTTACGACGGTGTTCTCGGGCCGGGATCCGGAACAGTGGTGATTCTGCTGTTCACAAAGCTGCTGAAATACGATTTAAAGACAGCCTCAGGAAATGCAAAGGCTGCGCTTCTGGCCTCCACCGTGGCAGCTTCGGCCTCCTACATCCTAGCCGGAAAGGTAGTCTGGACGGTGGCGGTTCCCGTGTCTGTGTTCGGAATCCTGGGAGGATACGTGGGAGCGGGAATGGCTATCAAAAAGGGGGCTCAGTTTATCCGCCCTATGATGCTTCTGATCGCGGCGCTGCTGATTGTCAAGATGGCAGCAGATATGGTGCACGGCGGAGTGTAGGAAAGCTCCGGCGCTAAACGGCCTGCAGCAGCAGTCTGCGGCTGAAAATGGCAGGGAGATATCAGACTGGCGGGAAAAGCTGGACAGAAGAGAGAAACGAGAAGCAAAGTTTTTATAAAAAGATCAAAAATGCTTATCCGCAGAAAATTTGAGGAGAAGAAAAGGGGAAATTCTGTCATACTGTATGCGAGCGCTCGAAATATAAAAATGGAGGAAGATACAGTATGATGAGAAAACAGATGGAAGAGATCCTGATTAATCTGCTGTCCTGCGGAATTTTCGAGGTAATTAAAAATTTTATAATGAAACTGTAGCAGAGGAAACAAGCCGCGGGGAGAGGGGAAGCAGTTATTCAGCCAGCCATTCTGCCAAGGACTGGCCGGCCTGAGGAACAGTTCTCTGCGGTATGGGAGCAGGTATGTATGCTCAGGAGCAGAACTGTTTGGCTGGCTCAGACAGCCCAGACAGATTTATTCTGTCGGGTGGATGCTGCTCCTGGCTGAAATAGGAGTTTGAATGAGGAAAAAAAGTGTCGCTTAACTGGATATTAAGCGACACTTTTTTGCATTTTTCAGTAAGTATTTATGTTCCTGTAGATTATAGCACCCTTTCTATGAGTGGTCAATATTTACAAAAAGGAACACCTGTCAATTCTTTCTAAGATTTTCTTAAAAATTCTTTTATATTTCCAAAATAAAATGAAGGGTTTTCGTTGATATGCAGCAGATAGATGGCGCCTGGGAACAGAGCAGATATCGTACTATATATACGTATCGGTGTTCAGTCACCTTGGGCCGGAATTTTTTCCGATATATAGTACACTTTTTCGGAGGTATCTTGTTTGATTGGAGAAAGCGTTTCCTGATGGAAACTAATGGAGAATAAAAAGTGTCGCTTAATATCCAGTTAAGCGACAAATTACAGGGAAAGGCGGTTGCGCGATGAGCTGGTATGTGCTGCAGTGCCGTCCGGGAAGGGAAGGGGAGATTACAGCTTCCCTGAAAAATCATCTGTCCGGGGAAGCGCTGGAGGAGGCCTTCTTTTTTCAGAGTGAACGGCTCTGGCGGGTAAATGGAAGCTGGGAACGGCAGACCAAGGAGTTGTTTCCGGGATATGTATTTTTACAGAGCAGCAGTCCCGAAAAGCTCTCCGCAGAGCTGGAGGAATACCGTGGCATTGTCCGTGTAATGGAGGAACCCGGGTATCTGATTTCTGTATATCCTGAGGAGGAGACATACCTGAGAAAGCTCTGCGGAAAAAACCATTTCCTTGCCTTATCCTATGGCTACAAGGACAGAGAAAGCGGATATTCCAAGATCACGAGAGGCCCGTTGGCGGGGATGGAACGTCAGGTCGCTTCATTTGACTGGCACCGGCGCTTTGCAAAACTGGAACTCACTCTCGGGAAGAGAAAGGCCGTAGTCTGGGCCGGGCTGGAGATTGATGAGGCTGTGAAGGCATCATAGAAGCCGGGCCGGTAATCTGGGAAAGACATAGGAAAAAAAGACAGGACAAATTCCTGAAGGCGAAGTACAGCTAATGAGGCATACGACGGCGGATGGATGTGATAGAGGTGCAGTGTGCTGCTGACCAATTAAAATTCAGGGGGGAGACAGAACACTGCAGAGAAGAATCAGGGCGGCGGTTTAGAAAATTTCGGCCTGCTGTGCTGGTAGGGCGAAGCTATACCTTTTTGTCCTGAAAATCAGGAGGAAGCCATGTGGTACGTGATTCAGACAGAAACAGGAAAAGAAGAGGAGATACTTCTGTTTATGCGGAATATGATACCAGAAGAATTGTGCCGGCACTGTTTTTTGATCTGGGCAGAGTGGCCCAGACGTGCAGGCGGACAGTGGAACATAGTGAAGAAAAATATGTTTCCAGGTTACATTTTTGCGGAAACAGAAGAGCCGGAAGAACTGTTCCAGAGGCTGAAGAAGGTACCAGGTCTTACTAAGCTGCTGGGGGGAGACAGATGTGAGTTTATCCCTCTGGGCGCAGAGGAAGAGCGGTTTTTCTGCATGATCGGAGAGAAAGAAGGAAACTGCACTGGAGAAAACAGGGCAGCGAAATGCGGAGCGGGGACAGATAAAAGAAAAAGGTATTGTCTGTCAGTACGCCCAAGCACTGTGCGGGTAGATGAGGAAGGAAAACTTGAAATACTGAATGGAGCCCTCCAGTCATTTAAAGAGGAAATTGTGAGAGTAAACCTGCACAAAAGATATGCAGTGGTAAGAGTAAAGATGCTGGGAGAAAAAACCGTATTGTTCGGGCTTGCGATGGAGAAGGACGGGCTGAGACAACAGGCCGGGGAGGAAAGCTGAAAGCCGGGAACCGGAAGTCAGAAGCCAGGACAGAGAGGCGAAAGGCAGAAGCAGGAAGTCCGGGCAGAGAAGAGGCAGGAAACTGGCACAGGAATGAAGGGAATAAAACTGCCGCCTGAAAGTGGCGGAAGGTTATTATACAGAAAAAGGAAGCGGTATGGAAAGAAGCCTTGTGGGGGGGCTTCTTTTTCTTTTGGGTTTGTTTATAAAAAACAGGAAAGAAGAGGACTGAAACGGGACAGGCGAGAAACTGCTGTTTCAAATGAGACAGAGAAAAATATCGAGACGGATGAAAAAGATATTTGTCCGGAGAGAGAAAGCGGGAAGAAAGTAAATCTTAAAGAAAAGGGAGGATTTCGTATGAACAGATTACAGAGCGGAAAGCAGGACAATCATCAGAAGCAGACAGAGAAAAAACGTATTTTCCTGGCCAGCCCAACCATGAATGGTCATGAAATGGACTATATCAACGAGGCATTTGAGACGAACTGGGTGGCTCCTCTGGGGAAAAATGTGGATGAGTTTGAAAAGGAGCTGGCTGCCTATGTGGGCGTCAGCCATGCAGCAGCCCTGAGTGCAGGGACAGCAGCCCTCCATCTGGCAGTGAAGCTGTCTGGAATTGGAGAAGGCGATGTGGTTCTGTCCTCCTCCCTGACTTTTGCGGCTACCTGCAATCCGGTTACCTATGAGAGAGGAAAGCTGGTTTTCATTGACGCGGAGCAGGATACCTGGAATATGTCGCCGGAGGCCCTTGAGGAGGGCTTCAGAAAATACCCGGAGGCCAAGGCGGTGCTTCTGGCCCATCTGTACGGAACTCCTGCAAAGATGGATGAGATTATGAGAATCTGCAGGGAGCATGGAGCTGTGCTTATCGAGGATGCGGCCGAGGCTCTGGGAAGTACCTATAAGGGAAAGGCCTGCGGAAGCTTTGGAGATCTGGGTATTTTTTCTTTTAACGGAAATAAAATCATTACCACCTCAGGCGGAGGAATGCTGGTGTCTGAGGATGAGGCGAAAATAAAAAAAGCAAGATTTCTGGCCACACAGGCGAGAGAGCCGGCAAGGCATTACGAGCACAAAGAGATAGGCTATAACTACCGGATGAGCAATATAATTGCCGGAATCGGCAGAGGGCAGATGCATACGCTGGATGAATATAAGAGAAAAAAACAGGAGATTTACTGGACTTATGAGGAAGCGTTCTGCGATATTCCAGGAGTTTCCATGAATCCGCTGAATCCGGACGGGGAGGCAAATAACTGGCTGTCCTGCCTGACCGTAAGCGAGGAGCAGATGAAAGAGGGAGTTACACCGGAGAGGATTGCAGAGGCACTGGAGAAAGAGAATATCGAGAGCAGACCGATCTGGAAGCCAATGAATCTGCAGCCGGTGTACAGAGAAAATGATTTCATCCAGGTGGAGAGCTGCCATGGCGTGTCGGTGGGGGAGGATGTGTTCAACAGAGGAATTTGTCTTCCAAGCGATATAAAGAATACGAAAGAGGATATGGAGAGAATTATAGAGATTGTGAGAGGGTGCTTCAGGTGAGAAAAAGATGCAAAGGCAGTCTTCCTGTAAATAAAAGATATGAGATTTCAGGCAGGAAAAGAAGAAAAGAGGGAAGACTGTACCGTGATTACATAAAAAGAGGAATGGATATCGCTATGGCCCTGTCCGGGATTGTAATTTTGTCTCCGGTCATGCTGCTGACGGCGTTTCTGGTGAGGACAAGGCTTGGAAGCCCAGTGATTTTTAAGCAGAAACGCCCGGGAAAGGACGGTAAGATTTTTGAACTTTATAAGTTCAGGAGTATGACGGATAAGAGAGATGAGAACGGAGAACTTCTGCCGGATGAAGTGAGGCTTACGGCGTTTGGAAGAAAGTTGCGTTCTACCAGTCTGGATGAGCTGCCGGAGCTGTTTAATATTCTGAAAGGGGATATGAGTGTGGTGGGGCCGCGGCCGCTTCTGGTGGACTATCTGCCTTTGTACAGCAAAAGGCAGAGCCACCGGCACGACGTAAGGCCCGGCCTTACGGGGCTTGCCCAGGTAAAGGGAAGGAACGCGATTGGATGGGAGGAGCGGTTCGAGTGGGATCTGCGGTATGTGAGAGGGGTTTCGCTGGGGCTGGATCTGTATGTGCTGGCGGAGACAGTCAAGACGGTGTTTAAAAGGGAAGGGATACACTCGGAAGGGTGTGAGACGATGGAGAGGTTTGAAGGCGGAGAAAAATGAGTACAGTGATTCTTGGAGCAGGCGGTCACGCCAGGGTGGTTTTAGATATTCTGAAAGCAGCCCAAAAAGAACAGGGGGTTCAGGAAGAGATAGAATTCTTGGATGATAATATTCCAAGAGAAACGAAAATTGAAGGAATAAGAGTGGCTGGGAAAATCGAAGATTGCAGGAAGTATTCCTCTGATACAAAATTTATTATTGGAATAGGGAATAACAATATTAGGAAGGAAATAGCGGAAAGATACAAGATATTATATACTTGCGCTATTCATCCAAGGGCAGTTTTGGGGAGTAGTGTGGAAATTGAAGAAGGGACGGTTGTAGCTGCAAATGCAGTGATAAATTATGGGGGAAAAATAGGGCGGCATTGTATTATTAATACTGGAGCAACCGTTGATCACGAATGCAGAGTCGGGGAGTTTGTCCATGTTTCTCCAGGAGCACATTTGGGAGGAAATGTAGAACTAGGAAAAAGATGTTGGCTGGGGATAGGAAGTATTGTAAAAAACAATATTAGAATTGTTCCAGAAAGTATCATTGGAGCAGGGGCAGTGGTAGTAAAAAATATTGAAAAGCCTGGTACTTATGTTGGAGTTCCGGCACTGAGAGTAGGAAGGTAAGATGAAAAAGGCGTTATTAGTATCTACAGTTCCATCAACGATTGGACAATTTAATATGGAAAATATCCAGATTCTTCAGCAGATGGGGATAGAAGTACATATTGCATGTAATTTTAATGATTTAAAAGTATGGCCGAAAGAAAAGGTAAATATCTTAATTGGGGAACTTCAAGGCAGGGGGTGTATTTGTCATCAGGTAGATTTCAGCAGGAGTATTACAAAAATTATCGTACTTTTGAGGGCTTTAAAGCAAATAAGTAGTCTGTTAAAAAAAGAGAATTTTACTGTAATACATTGTCATACACCAGTTGCAGGCGCAATCACTCGTTTTGCAGCAGGTAAATTAAAGAATAGCGGAAAAGTAATCTATACGGCTCATGGATTTCATTTTTATCAGGGAGCGCCATTATTAAACTGGATTTTATATTATCCTGTAGAACGGTATCTTTCACATAATACGGATATAATAATTACTATAAATAAAGAAGATTACAGATTTGCTAAAAAGCATATGAAGGCGAGAAAAGTAACATATGTTCCTGGGGTAGGGGTGGATCTGAATAAATTCTATCCTGATAATGAGAAGAAAATCAGCAGAAATGAAAATCAGACAGTAGTTTTGGTGTCAGTAGGAGAATTAAATGCAAATAAAAATCATGAGTTGGTTCTAAAAGCATTGCATAAATTAAGAAAAAGTGATTTTGTTTATTGGCTGTGTGGAGTAGGAGAAAAGGAGCGGTATTTAAAAGAATTAGCAGGTCGATTAAATATAGGAGAAAAAGTAAGATTTTTGGGATTTCGAGATGACATAGATGAAATATATAAAAAAGCAGATATTTTTATATTTCCATCTAAGCGGGAAGGCCTCCCAGTTTCTATGATGGAAGCAATGGCAAGCGGGCTTCCAGTTATTTGCAGTGACATAAGGGGAAATCGTGACTTGATTGAAAAGGATAGCAGAGGTGGAAAACTCTTTGCGGTAGATGATGAAATGGAACTGGCAGCCTTGATAGAAAAATTACTTATATCCCCAGATGTACGAGAAAAAATGGGGGAGTTCAACAGGAAAAGGATGAGATATTTTTCATCGGATCATGTAACCAAGAAAATGAAGGAAATATATAACGAATTATTATAGGACATGATTAATATGCATAAAGACATATATTTTAGTATAATTGTACCAGTCTATAATGTCAAAAATTATCTGCAGGATGCTGTAGACAGTATTTTAAATCAGACTTACAAAGACTATGAAATCATATTGATAGATGATGGTTCAGATGATGGTTCCGAAGTATTATGTGATGAAATAAGTAAATCTATCTCAAGGATAAAAGCGATACATCAGCAAAGTCAAGGCGCATCACAGGCTAGAAATAATGGGATGAAGATAGCTTCAGGTAAATATTTGCTTTTTTTGGATAGTGATGATTTATGGTTGGATCGAGAGTATCTAAATAAATTGAAAGATAAAATAAATATATATGCAGAACCTGATCTGGTAGTTATGAGCCATTATACAGAGATAGATATTACAGGCAAGTATTTAGCAGAAAAGTCATCGGGAATTAATACCAAACAAATTAACAGTTTGTCTTATGATGAAGCGATCAGTTCTGTTGCTAAAAGTAATTATTTTCCGATTAGTCCATGGGCTAAAGTGATAAAGCGAGATATTGTCTATAAATATAAGCTTTTTTTTGAACCTGGTCTGCGAAGTGAAGACATAGATTGGAGTTTTAAAGTATTCAATGTATGTAAGACAGTATTTTTTTGGAATGAAAAAAACTATGCCTATCGGATTAGAGAGGATTCTATTTCCCATTATTTGAAGGAAAAAACATATAGTGATTTGCTGTTTATTATTGTGAAATGGAGCGAAATATTTAAGAAAGATAAAAATAATATAAGAAAGAATGCTATGCTGGGAATTTTATCTTATGAGTATTTTATTCTGATAGGAATACGGGCAATCCTGAAAGACTTTAAAATGCATCAAAGGGAACTAAAGGAGCTTTGGTGGCTGAGTCAATATTCATATAATAGGAAAACAACTTTGTGTAGAATATTGATACAAATTTTAGGGATAAGACTGGGGGCTTTTGTAATAGCGAAATACATAGGGAGAAAGAGGTAAAATGAAAAGTATTTGTTTGATTATTCCTTATTTTGGAGAATTTCCTTCGTATTTTCAGTTGTTCCTTAATTCTTGCGGGAAAAACCAAAAAATCAAGTGGCTGCTCATAACTGATAATGATAAGCCTTATAACTACCCGGACAATGTTAGTTTAATATCGATGTCTTTTAGTGAGTTAAAAGCTTATATCCAAAAAAAATTTGAATTTCCGATTTCCCTAGAGAGGCCATATAAACTGTGTGATTATAGACCTGCTTACGGATTTATTTTTCAGGATTTGGTTAGAGAATATGATTACTGGGGACATTGTGATGTAGATGTTATATTTGGAGATTTGGAGGGGGTTTTGGAAAAAAGACTGGATGATTATGATAAACTTTTTGAATTCGGGCATTTTACGTTATATAAAAATACTGATAAAATTAACAGGCAGTTTATGAGCCTTTATAATGGAGAGTGCCTATATAAAAAAGTGTATTCAGTGGATACAAGCTGCATTTTTGATGAGCTGTATAGTAACAGTATTAATAATATTTTTATACAAAATGGTTTGAAAATATTAAAAGAGAATATTTCGGCTGACATATATACAAAGTCTTCTGATTTTTTACTGACATATTACAATGAAAAAAATAAAGGCTACAGGGTGGAAAAATGTAGGAATGCTGTTTTTACATATGAAGAAGGAAGAATATTTCAGTATAAGAAAAAACGAAAAGAGATAGTAAAACAGGAATTTGCATACATCCATTTGCAAAAGAGGAAGATGCAGGTAAAGATTTCTGATGATAATGCAAAGTGTTTTATGATTATTCCAAACGCATTTGAAGATTATAGATATAATATTACTTTGGAAAATTGGAGAAGGATAAAAAAGAAAAATTTTAATTTACACTATTTCCAAATTAGATTTAAGAATTTAACTATTAAAATTAAAAGGTGTTTGAGGAGAGACTGATGCTTTATATTATTGGCCTTTTAATGGTAATTTTAGGGTTTCTATTAAAAAAATCTAAGATAATAACAGCCCTGCAGACAATGTTTTTGATTATAATTATGGGAGGAAATTACGAAAATCCTGATTATTATAATTATAAATATATGTTTGACAATGGAGTTGAATTATTATTAAAGGGGGATACAAGAGAGCCGATTTACTTACTTATTAATATTATCGGAAAAAAATTGGGATTGGATTTCCAACAATTTTATTTTCTTCTAATGGCAATAGCAATTATCGCCCTTGTTAAGATTATTTTAATATATACCGAAAGGCCTGCTCCAGTATTGTCGCTGTTTATATTATATCCTATGCTGGAATCCACAATTCAGATTAGGACTTTTTTGGCTACAATAGTATTGCTTAAAGGGTTGACTTATTTATTTGATTACAATAAGAAATATAGTATTCTTAAATATATGGTATATGTAATGGCGGCGTCGCTGTTTCATATATCATTTATTTTTTACTTTATTTTAGTTGTCATCCGTTTATTTAAAGTTAAAAGTGTAATAGTATTTGTTCAATATTGTTTCTTGGCGGTTGCTTTTATTGTGCCGTTAATGCCAATATTGTTTACTATGTTAATGGGAAGTTCGGAAAGTTATTTTTCCAGTATGAGTTATCTTTCTCCGGCAAAGGTCCTTGGAATGGCAATCTGGCAATTAGCAGGGGTAATTTTAGTCTGCCTGATATGCAGAGGAAAAACTTTATCTGAAAAACTTAAACCAAAGTTTTTCTCATATGTTTGTTATATTAATATTGCGGTATGTATGATGATTCCATTATATCTTGGTGGAAACACTTTTATGCGTTTATATAGGAACCTATTTTTATTAAATTACATAGCTATTACAAATAAAAGAAGCGTACTATATTGTCCGATATATATTTTATATTTAATATGTACGGCGGTATTTTTTAATATTATTGCCAGCAATGGGTATACAGAAGTTTTTTCTGCTATATATGAAAAAAATATACTTTTTGGAATGTAGGAAAGATAATGGAAAATAAGGGAAATATTAAAAATATCATTAAGAGTATCTTCTATAGTCTTTCATCAAACTTTTTTGTAATGCTTGCGTCAGCAGTTATAACATTGTTTGTTCCCAGATTTATGGGAGTAGAGGAGTTTGCGTATTGGCAGCTTTATCTGTTTTACAGCTCATATTCCGGTTATTTTCATTTTGGCTGGAATGATGGTTTTTTGTTAAGAAATTCGGGAAGCGACAGTGAGAGTATAGACAGACAAGATGTGAGAACTCAGTTAGTCCTGCAAACTTTTGTCATGGCCGTTATTGCATACACAGTATGGTATTTTTTAAATACGCAGGACGGAACAAAGGATATAGTATTGGGGTTTTGTATAAATATAGTTTTAGTAAATCTTCGCTATTATTTGATATGCGTCTGTCAGTCTATCAGTAAATTTAAAGAGATGGCTGTAATTAATATATCTGATAGAGTTATCTTCTTGCTTTTTCTTCTTGCTGAATTCCTTTTTGGCAGATTTGAATCTAGAGATATGATTTTAGCTGATATTCTTGCAAAAACAGTTTCTATATTTATAGCAGGTTATTTGTTGAAAGAAATCCTGATTGGAAGACTTGGAAATTTAAAAAGGGAGATTAATCAGATAACGGCCAATATAGCAGTTGGAATAAAATTGATGGTATCCAGTCTGACGAGTATGCTCAGCCTGGGTATTGTAAGGTTTAAAGTAGAGGCGTGTTGGGATCTAATTGTTTTTGGAAAAATTTCTTTGTGCATCAGTATAGTTAATCTCTTTATTACCTTTGTGAACGCGGTCGGGATTATATTTTTTCAGGTAATGTATCGAATTCCACCTAGTTCCCATGAAGAATATTATAAAATTTTGCGGAAAAGTTTGTCTATACTTATCGTGATAATTTTAGGATTATATTTTCCCACTTACTATATTTTATTAAAATGGATACCACAGTATACGGAGAGCTTAATTTATATGGGATTTCTTTTTCCTATGTGCTTATTTGAAAGCAAGATGGTATTACTAGATTCTGCATTTTTAAAGATTTATAGGCGTGAAAATGAGCTTTTGGCAGTTAATATTTTATCAGTTGTGCTGGGAATCTGTTTTTATAAATTTTCAATAGATTATTTAAAAAGTATAGAAATAACACTTCTATTTATAGTCATGATAAGCTTTTTAAAGTGCTGTTTTGCAGAAAAGATTATACGAAGAAAAATAGGCATTCATTTTAAGTTTAGCATAGAAGAAATATTTTTCTCGTGTCTTTTTATTATCATGGCGACAGCTATGGATAAATTCGCGGGTGGTATTATATATTTTGTAGTTCTGATATTTTATTTAGCATTAAATAGAAAAGGGATACATTCAATATATTTACATATAAAAAATGATAATTCCTAAATGGATACTAAGAAGCAGATTATCATATCATTAAAAATGAGGAAGGCCAACTTACAAAAACGGCTATAGTTGAAACAGTGGAGCAAACGGCGATTCGATACTCCTGTAATTTCCTACCACACCACCACCGAAATCCCCACCAACACCATCTGCGTCGCGCATCAAAAACAGCGGCACGAACCACTTCCACCATTTTTCCAGCTTCACGCCGGCGATCCCGCAGATGACGGGGATGTGTTTTTTGTCAAGTACTTTTCCTTAAAAAAAAGCGTCGGAAATCCCTTTTTTCAGCAAGGGATTTTCCCTGCTTTCAGCGGGCATTATGGATTGTGTCAATAGTTTTTCGCAAAATTAAAATCTTGCCGTTTGGCAGCCGGTAGTC
>NZ_QUJI01000015.1:0-88107 GCF_003480545.1 Clostridium sp. AM29-11AC | reverse complement strand
AATCCCCCTAAAATAGACTTTTGGTTTTTCCTTGGTCTACTTTAGAGGGATCATATCAGTTCTGAAAAACCAGAACCGCCGTTCAGGCATTTTTTATCTTCGTCCTCTCTGCGGTTTTGGATTCTTCAGCAAGTCGGATTTTTCCGCAATCTTTTTCAGCCACTTCCGTTCTTCTACTGACAGCTTCCTAAAATTCAGCTTGAGCCGTTTGCAGATAAACGCCAAGTACGCTTGTTCCGTGTCGCTGTCCTGGCTGACGATTTCACCAGCAGTTTCCAGCATTTCTTTTAGCGGGTTATCCTCTGGGACGCTGAAAAAATCGTCCTTGTGTGTTTCCCGCAGAGCAAGGGCAATCCCGTTTATGTCCCGTTGTATCACATAGCGGCAAAACTCGTCCTCATCAATATGGGCGGTGATAAGCTGTCTTAACTGCGTATCACTCATGCCAGGATTATGCTTTTTTATAACAGTTGCGCTCATCGTGTCCACTATGGCGTTTGCACCCTGCGCCTGTTTCAGTGCCGTTCCGTTCACATAGATTTCAAGGTCAGCCATCAGCCGGGGGAAATCCGGGTGCGCCGCCAGCTCACACAGCAGGGTATTGTCTATCCTCCCGCTTTTCAGCAGGTCAATCATTTCATCACTCAAACGCAGGTCTGCAAGATCGGCGTTTGGGTGATTTTTCATTTCAGACAGCCCCAGCAGATAATCAGCGGTCACACCGTAAAACTTCGCCAGCCGGATAAGGGCATAGTGGCTGATGTCCTTGAAGTCTTCCGTTTCGTAACTGCCCAGCGCAGACTTGGAAAGCCCGGTCTGCTCCGCAAGCTGCCCCAGCGTCAAGCCACGCTCCACACGTAGGTCTTTTAATCGCTCTTGTATGGATAAAGACATATTCACCCTCCTTGCTAGCACAAGAATTTATAATATCTACCTCAAGTATATTGCTCCAGAGGACATTCATGTTTACTCCATTGACGAGGTGTTTATTGACCTCACCCACTACCTTTCTTCTTCCGGTCTGAATGCTCGTGAATTTGCAAAACGGATGATTCAGGATGTTTTGGAAACGACCGGTATAACTGCAACAGCCGGTATTGGTACGAATATGTACCTTGCCAAAGTTGCCATGGACATCGTTGCAAAGCATATTCCGGCTGATGAAAACGGGGTTCGTATATACGTCAAAGTGGGAAAAGGCGCGGCGCGGCTTACCGAACAGGCGTTACAGAAAGCAATCCAAAAGTTTTTGGAGCAGAAAAGCAAACCCGCGCATGGGAAACAGACCATGCGGCAGCTTATGAAGCAGAACGCGGGTGTTTCCAACATCGAGATCACCGACAGCAATATTAAAGCCTTTGAGAGTACGGCGAAGAAATACAACATAGATTTTTCGCTAAAAAAGGTTAAGGGCGAGCAGACCCGTTACCTTGTGTTTTTCAAAGGCCGGGACGCGGACGTTATGACCGCAGCGTTTCAAGAGTTTTCCGCAAAGAAGCTGAACCGGGAGAAAAAGCCCTCTATCCGCAAAGCCCTTGCCGCTGCAAAGGACAAGGCGAAGCAGCTTAACGCCGCCCGCGACAAGGTAAAGAAAATGGACAGGGGGCGCGAGATATGAAGCAGATCAACTACAAAAAGCTGATACTTCCGAATATCCCCTATGTGTTCTTTGTCTATCTCTTTGATAAAGTCGGACAGGCGGTGCGGCTTGCCCCCGGCGCGGATATTTCTGCAAAGATACTGAATATCACACAAGGATTTTCCGCAGCCTTTGAAAACGCCTTGCCGAGCGTTTACCCGTTGGATTTGCTTGTCGGCATTGTCGGTGCGGTGATTATCCGCTTGATAGTCTATGTCAAAGGGAAAAACGCGAAGAAATACCGCAAGGGCGCGGAGTACGGCTCTGCCCGATGGAGTGCATAATTTTAAGTGTAAAGGAAGCCTATATGGACGCACAGGAGGTTATGCACATGACTGATTATAGTAAAATTACAGCCCTTTACTCCCGCCTTTCCGTGGGCGACGAGGACAGGGACGGCGGTGAGAGTAACTCGATACAGAACCAAAAAATCTTTTTGGAGAACTACGCCAGAGGGCAGCACTTAACCAATATCCGGCACTACATTGACGATGACGAAAGCGGCAGATTTTTTGACCGTTCTGCCTACTCCCGCATGATGGACGATGTAGAGAACGGGAAAATCGGTGTCTGCATTATGAAAGACCTGACACGCTGGGGGCGTGACTATCTCCAAGTCGGCAATGCGATGGAGATATTCAGACGGAACAATGTGCGCTTTATCGCAGTCAACAACGGGATAGACAGCGAAAAGCCCGATACATTGGAGTTTGCGCCCTTTATCAACATCATGTCGGAGTGGTACGCAAAGGACATCAGCAAGAAAGTAA
This sequence comes from Clostridium sp. AM29-11AC, assembly GCF_003480545.1. Taxonomy (NCBI): domain Bacteria; kingdom Bacillati; phylum Bacillota; class Clostridia; order Eubacteriales; family Clostridiaceae; genus Clostridium; species Clostridium sp. AM29-11AC. Next base: position 85,698 of record NZ_QUJI01000015.1, on the reverse strand, counting down.
AGACCGGCATTAAGACGAAGGGCATGAGTGGAAAGCCGATTGCCACCGAAGCCCCCTATGGCTATGTCAAATCCCCGGACAACAAGGATTTTTGGATTATCGACGAGGAAGCCGCCGGAGTTGTTCGTTTGATTTTTCGCCTGTTTCTGGACGGAAAAAACCGAAACCAAATTGCCGTATATCTCACGCAGGCGCAAATCCCAACGCCCACATTCTACATGAAAGAGCGCGGGCGGGGAACCTGTAAAAACAGGGCGCTCAATGAGGCCAACCGCTATAAGTGGAACAAAGCCACCCTGACCCATATCCTCACACGGCAGGAGTATTGCGGTGATGTTGTCAACTTCAAGACCACAAAGCACTTCCGCGACAAGCGGAACCACTATGTAGACCGGAGCCAATGGCAGATAACCGAAAATGTGCATGAGCCGATTATTGACCGCACCGACTTTGAAACCGTACAGCGGATTTTGGAAAATGCGCCCGTCAAACGCCCCAACGGGGACGGGGAAATCCACCCTTTGTCGGGCTTGCTTTTCTGTAAGGATTGCGGTGCGAAAATGCACATTCGCATAGATTATCGGAATGGCGGCAAGCGTCATGTTGCCTATTGCAGCGAGTACCACAAGGGAAAAGCCAAAAACCCCAAATGCAATTCCCCGCACATCATTGACGCGGATTTGCTCATGCAGACCATCGCGGAAGTGCTGAAGAAAATCGAGGACTATTCTATCAGCAACTGGGCGGAATTTGAAGCCTTAGTGAAAAAGAACCTTGCCATGCAGCAGACCGACAAGACCAAGAAACAGCAGAAGCGTATCCCGCAAATCACGACGCGCCTTGAACAGATTGACAAGGTGCTGAACAAGCTCTATGAGGACAACGCCCTCGGCACGATCCCGCAAGACCGCTATGAGCAAATGTCGCAGAAGTATTCAGAAGAATACTATGCGCTGAAAGCGGAGCTTGCCGAGCTGCAAGAGCAGCTATCCGCTTTTGAGAACGCGGGCGGACGGGCGCAGAAGTTTTTGAAGCTGACGGAACGCTACGCTGCCTTTACCGACCTGACCCCCGCCATTCTCAACGAGTTTATCAGCCGGATTGAAGTGCATGAGCGCGACAAGAAAAGGGCAAAACAAGCCATTCAGCACATCGGGATATATTTCAACTATATCGGCAAATTTGAGAACGAAGTGACACAGCTTACAGAGCCAACGGAGCAGGAAATCCGGCAAATGCGGGAGAAAATCGAGGAAGCCCAAAAGGAAAAGAGCCGCGCCTACCACCGGCAGTATTCAAGGGAGTACCGGGCGCGTAACCTTGAAAAGCGACGGGAGTATGACCGCATGAAAGCACGGGAATACCGGGCAAAGAAAAAGGCACAGGAAGCCGCCGCAGCACCCGCACAGTAAAACCGAATACTGACAACCAAGAGGGATTTTCCGGGCTACGGGAAATCCCTCTTTTGCACCCAGAGAAAGGAGCCGCCTATGGCAGAACAGAACGGGACACCTCAATCCCCCGACAGTGTTATCACGACACAGAGGGACGGACAGACCATCGTTGCGGAGTTGTTTTTCAACCACAGCGGCACAGAAACATTCCGCGACAAGCTGCTCAAAGTGATACTTGCCGACAGCTTGCAGGACGGTCAAGAGCCGGAAAAAACGAAAATCACGCGATAGGAACCGCCCGGACGAAGAATGGTTCGCCGGGGCGGTTTCTATTTGAAAATCCCCATTTTCCCCAAGTCAAGAGCCGGGAAAATTCCCTCAAAAATGCCCCTCTCTCCAAACGAGGGCGCAGAAAGGAGAGTTTATGCGAACAGGGCTTCCCAAGCAAAAAAAGATCACAGACATCTGGTTTGATGAGAAAGACCCGTTGATCCATATCCGTACCCACAACACCGACTTGAAGAAGCGGCTTGCCGCCTATGCCGAGCAGCACCCCGATGTGTGCCGCCAGACCGACGCAGACCCGGAAACGGGCTGCATGGAGTTTGACATTGAGAAAGGCCGCTTCTCTTTCCGTCTGACCGCCCCATACAGCGAGGAACGGCGGGAAGCGGCGCGGCGGTATGCCAGAGAGAGCAACGTCGCCGACAGGCTGAAATAGAGTTGAAATGTTCATAGTTTTGTGCTATACTTTTTCTAAAAGCAGAGTAATACTGCGGAATTGATTGGAGGACAACACAATGGTTACATTTATGAGATTAAGATAAAACCGCGAGTTATGTTGCGGTTATCCGTATTGCATAACTCGCTTATTGAAGCAGAGATGTAATTACGGAGGAAAAACAAATGAATAATAATTTATCACGCTTTGCAGACAGCAAGGTTTATTTTCAATGCCCAATTTGCACAAAATCAATGGATATACAAGGCAATAGCCTAATTTGTAGACATGGACATTGCTTTGATATTTCAAGATATGGGTATGTAAATTTGTTGTTAAAATCATCGCCCAAAACCAACTACAGCAAGCGGTCTTTTGACAACCGGCACCAAATTTTGGAGTATGGCATGTATGATGTTGTGTTGGAGAAAATCATACAGTTTATTTCTGATACGCCATCTATAAGAAACATTTTAGATGTTGGTTGCGGCGAGGGTTTCTATGCAAGGCAGATACAGCAAAGAACAGAACGAAACATCTTTGCCTTTGACTTGTCAAGGGAGGCAATACAGATTGCATCAAAAAAAGACAAGCGCAAAGCAGTGAAGTGGTTTGTTACTGACTTATCAAAAATCCCTTTGAAAGACGGAAGTATGGATTGTATTTTAGACATATTTTCGCCTGCACACTACAAAGAATTTCAGCGATTGCTATCTCCTAACGGATATGTTGTGAAAGTAATTCCTACGAAAAATCATTTGAGGGAAATCAGGACTAAAGTGCAAGCACACTTGAAAAATCCAGATTATTCAAATGAGTCTGTCGTTGAATATTTTGAGAAATATCTTAAAACCATTTCAAGAGAAACGGTTTCAGCCACCGTACAGTTGTCATCAGAACAAAGAATGTCGTTTATTGAAATGACGCCGCTTCTCTTTTGCGTTGAAAAAGATTGCGTTGATTGGCGTACTCTCACACATTTGACAATCGAAGCTGATGTTTTAATAGGAATGTATTAAAGGGCGTATTGATATTTAATATTCCCATTTATTGAGCAGAACGTAGTAAACCAAACACCCTAATCAAAAGGACAGCCGAGGAAATCGACTGTCCTTTTTCTATGCCGACAGGTAGAAAGGAGTGACCACCCATGACGAAACCGAGAGAAAAAAACGCGAGGAATTGCAAGCCGAGATTGAGGACGGGAAGAAGAAAATCCGGCAGCTTGAAAATCGGGAAAAGGTGTTGCGGCAAAAGTTATCCCAAGAGGAACGCAGGACGCGCAGCCATCGGCTGATCGTCCGGGGTGCGGTCTTTGAGAGCATTGTGCCAGAAGCAAAGACCATGACCGACGAAGAAGCCGCCGCCTTTCTCCGGCTTGCCCTGACGAGCGAGGAAGCGCGGGGCTATCTGAAAAAACGCACCGAGGGCGGGAAAAGCGAATAATCCCTTTGGTACAAAGGGCGCACTTATACACCCTTACGGGTGCGTGCGCTCTGCCGAGGGCTTGTCGGCACAGAGAGAAAGCCGCTTGCTTCCCTCTCTGACCGACATTGGCGGCTTTGCCGCAACAAGGGGCTGCACCCCTTGCGCCGCTTACGCGGCTATCCCTGCACACCCACAAAAACAGTATACCAGCCTTTGGCGTCTGTACCATTTTTGCGGGTTTTCATTTTATCCGGGAGGTGATACCCATAGCCATCTATCATTGTAATATCAGCATTGTCAGCCGGGGCAAGGGCAAATCAGCCGTTGCCGCAGCCGCCTACCGAAGCGGCGAAAAGCTGACAAATGAGTGGGACGGAATGACACACGACTACACCCGCAAAGGCGGTGTTGTCCATACGGAAATTATGCTGCCACCCCACGCCCCGCCCTCTTTCTCTGACCGTTCAACCTTGTGGAACAGCGTGGAGCTTTACGAGAAAGCCGGGAACGCCCAGCTTGCCAGAGAGATTGACGCGGCGCTCCCCATAGAGTTATCCAGAGAGGAACAAATCCGGCTTGTCCGGGAATACTGTTCCTCTCAATTTGTTTCCAGAGGAATGTGCGTTGATTATCCTGTCGCTGGTGCGCCGGATAGCGTGATAGCTTTGCTTGTTGGAATGGTACTTTTTGTAGTCAACAAAGCTAACCGCATTGAAAATCAGGTGATTATGCAAATGTTCTTTATCAACGTGAGTTGTCAAAACAAACTCATACTTGCCGCCTAACACCGCTTGCGCAAGTTCCATGCCGATTTTGTGCGCTTCTTCCGGTGTGGTTTCTCCCACCGCAAAGGATTGTATCAAGTGCCGCCCTAAATGTGTGCCGCGATCTCCGGCAGCTTCCCGCGTCCATGCAAACTCTATATCGGCGGTTTCCAGCCCGCAGACGAAAGAGGACGCAAGCAGTTTCCCGTCCGTCTTTTCGGGATTTAAGATATAGTCTATCGCAGCCTTTAAGGTTGATTTAATAGGGTGCGTCTTTGTAACCGCCATATCTCGTCCACCGCCTTTTTAATGTCCTCTATATCCTGCCTGTAAACCGTCCCCGTCGCATTGGCGCGTTTTGCAATTTGGTTGATGTTCCGGCTCACCGCTTGCAGTTCCCGGATATATGCTTTTGTGTCGCTTCGGTCAACGACAAGAATATACCCGTCTATCGCCATTTTACGGAAGTATGCCCCATACTGCTTTATGGGAAGCTGCTTCATCTTCTCGTCGATCAGCCGCTTTTCTTCTTCCGTAACGTAAAACTTCATCTGTATATTTCTCTTTCGGTTTTCCATTTCCGCACCGCCTTTCGGTATAAGGGTTTGGGATTATCCCAACAAGCATTTTCCGCAAACGGGTACTCGTTTGCTGTGCTTGCTATCTACTCCATACCCCCACCGAAAGGCGGTATTTGTTGCGCGTTCCTTTGATTTTGGACGCAAAAAAAGATTGCAGCCGCCATGCGCTGCAATCTCCCGATTTCTCATATTGTGAGGTTAATCCTCTGCTTTTTCGACTTCCGTTATCTCCCTTGCTGTTGCGGTTACAATCCGTATGCCTTTATCGCTCATACCGTCCAGCAGCGCGTCAAGCTGCCGCCGCCCGGTGGATTTCTCCGCATTGCTGTTCGGGAAGAAAAATTGATCTACCGAAATATGATACCGGGTTACAAGGTCATAGAATACCTGTAAACTCGGCTGTTGTCCCTTGTTCTCGATATTCGCAAGGTAGCGCGGGGAAATATATAACTCGTCGCTTACCTTTTTGCGGCTCTCGCCGTATTCATTTCTCGCGGCTTTTATAGCTGCCCCGAAAGCCTTAAAGTCGTACAATGGTACGGGTCTTTTTGCCATTTTCATTCACCCTGTTACATTTTACAGTTCACCTTTCTTTTTGGATATGTCCACACAATTCATATCATTAGGTTAAATACTTCCTGTTGTGTATTGACAGTAGACTGATTTTCTGATAAAATAAAATTTATGTAAAAGGAGGCGGCGTTTATGTTGCATAGCATGCGTATTAGATAAGCATTGAAAAAAAGGATTTTCCCATTTTCAACATGGGCTTTTTTGTCATGCTTATTTTGCGGATGCTATACAAAAAACTAACGACGTATAGATATAGTATAGACATAGTGCAAGCTATGCCTTAGTTTTGTTGTACTGCTCTGTGCATTATAAATGCAGGTCAATGCTCATGTTGAGGATTGACCTACATTTTTTTGTGTAAAAAGGACGAGTGAAATATAATGCTTAAAAAATATTGGATAAAATGTCCGATTTGTAACGGAAAGACGAGAGTTCAAGTATTTCATAATACTGTATTAAAAGATTTTCCTCTTTTCTGCCCTAAATGCAAATTGACGCATATCATTGATGTAGAAAAATTAGAGATTGTAATCAAAAATACAGAAAAACAAACTTTTATTATTTAGAAGAAAGGATATAAAAATGAAACGTTTACCTAAATATACGCCTGCGGAAGTACGGAATGATCCATACGGATTTACTTACAAAGAAATGTCGGAAGTTATTGGCGAGAATGAAGCAAAAGCCTTATATGAAGAATTATATAAGCAATTACCACGCAAAAAAAATCTATCAATGTTGGTAAAAAATATTTGCAAAAGCAGTGATACTGAAAAGTATGTTTACGAACTGAAAGACAACAAATACATTGAAACGGTTTTTATCAAGCGGCGAGATGGTGGAACTGTTTGCGTGAGCACACAAGTCGGTTGTCCTGTTGGTTGTATTTTTTGTGAGTCCGGGCGAAATGGCTTTGTTCGTAATCTAACATCGTCAGAAATCGTACAACAGATTATATTGTTGCGTCGAAAAGTAAACCGTATCGTTTTTATGGGTATGGGAGAGCCTTTATTCAATTATGACAACTTGATAAAAGCAATCCATATTCTCCGAGATAGATATGGGCTCAACTTTCCAACCGACGGCATTACCATATCAACAGTTGGTCCGGTCGATCAATTAAAAAAATTGCGCGAGGAACATCTTAAAATTCAGTTGACAATATCTTTACACGCAGCAACACAATCTGCAAGAAATCGTATTATTCCTCACATGCGCATATATGCTATTGAAGATGTTGTTAAGCAAGCCTTATCCTATTCTGAAAGGCATAATCGCAAAATTGTCTTTGCGTATTTGCTTTTACCGGGTATAAATGACCGGCCCTCAGATGTAAGACAACTTGCAAAATGGTTTCGGGGCAAAAAAGTTATGATTAACGTGTTACAATACAACCCAACAAGCAATTCAAGAATTAAAGCACCACAGAAACGGGAAATAGTTGCATTCAAACATCAATTAGAGCAAGCAGGACTTGAAGTTACTATGAGAGTTTCTCATGGCAGAGAGATTAACGCGGCTTGTGGACAGTTAGCTAACACATATAATAAATTCAAAAAAAAATGATTAAAAGTGCCAGACGCATAGACGCAGAGCCGATAACGCATTAGGGCAACACCGCACAAATAGCGTATAGGGAGAGCCATAGTAAGCTCGTCTGTAGGGCAGCCAGTATTATCCCCTCAGTTCTCCTGGCAGGGCGCATCAACTCAGGCTGCCAGGCAGGGCCTGTCAGCCAAAATCAGGTTCGCCAAAGCGAACAGCATATTCAATTTAGCGGTCTGCTTCCGCAGGCCCCGGTACCGTGTCTTTCGGTATCGGAACCGACCCTTGACGACCGCAAATACGTGTTCCACTTTAGCGCGAATAGATGACTTTTCGTGCTCCCTGCGCTTGAGCTGGCCCTGTGCCCCGGTTGGTTTCTTCCTGATTTGAGAAGGGCGGCGGTTAATCCTGTAGCGGATGCGCCTTCCCTGGCGATTCCTTCGGATGCTATCCTCCCGTTTGTCCGCACCAAGATACCCGCTGTCTCCATAGACACTTTCTTCGTCACCGGTCAGCAGCCTGGAGGTCATAACGACATCATGGGTATTGGCCCCAGTCACCTCAACGGTGTGGACCAGACCGGTATCCATGTCCACTCCAACGTGCGCCTTGTAGCCGAAGTGCCATGTGTTTCCCTTCTTCACCTGATGCGCGTCCGGGTCCCGCTGCTTTCCCTGATTTTTTGTGGAGGATGGCGCTGCAATGATCGTGGAGTCCACAATGGTCCCTTTTTTGAGGATAAGTCCTCTTTGCTGCAAAAGCTCCACTACCTGGCGGAACAGCTTCTCCTGCAGCCCATTGCGTATCAGCAGATTCCGAAAACGCCCCAGTGTATCTCCATCCGGCACCTGGTTGCTGGAGTCTACTCCGCAGAACTCCGAAAAGGCACGGCTGTCTATGACCTCAGCCACCGTTGCTTCGTCCGCCAGATCATACAGGTTTTGCAGCAGATAGATCCTCAGCATACGTTCCAGATCGTAGGGCTTATTGCCGCGTTCCCCCTTGTAGTAGTACGGCCTGATGAGTGTGAGCCACTCTCCCCACGGGACGATGCGTTCTATCTGCGATAGAAATTCTTTTTTCTTTGTCCGTACCTGCGCCAATTCATCGCTCAGGCCAGACAGACTTACTTGCTTATCCATGCCTATATTTTACCACACTTGCCTTTATTCCGCATCTTTTCTGTGCGGTATTGCCTTAGGTCAAAAAACCTATGTGTTATCGGCTTTTTTATTTAATATTGCGCAAAAGCCGCTGTTCCCTATTATAGAATGGATTGCGGGTAGTGTATTAAAGTCGCCCTTTTTTAAGGATACGGCGGTATCGGGGAGGTATCGCCGTGTCCATTTTTATTTACTGTAACCCGCCTAATGCTTTGCGGTCAAAAAAAGCTATGCTCCGCAAGCGGGATATTCCGGCTATGAATGTGAACTGTCAATACATTTAGCTACTGCTTACATTTCCTTTGCGCCCGTCCGCGTCTTGCGGACGGGCGCATTTTGCTTTTTTCAACTTTTTTCTGAAAAGCGCACTCAAGAGCCATCTCCCGAACGGGTACGGAGCGAAAGGGGCAGAGAGGACAAGCCCTTAACTCCCGTCCTCTACTCCACGCGGGAAGGAGGTGAACTCTATGGAGCTATCTTCTTCCGACAAGGAAAGAATACAACATCAGTACGACGCATTAGCAAAGAAAACTTTGGTCGGCGAAGCGAAAAGCCACCGCCGCACTCTTGCGAAACGCGCAGCACGCGAAGTTACTTTTTCGGATTTGAGCGAAAGCGAACTCGCGCAGCTTTTCACAACGGACGAATACGAAAGCGATTATTTCCGTTTTCAAGTGTCCGGCTTTGATGTACTCGTCAAAAATGAACTGCTTGCCGAAGCCCTTAACGCTTTGCCCGAAAGGAAACGCGACATTATCCTTTTGTCCTACTTCTTGGATATGAGCGACGCGGAAATTGGCGAACTGCTGAATGTTGTACGCACGACGGTTTTCCGGCACAGGAAATCCGCGCTTGCGAAAATCAAACAGTATTTGGAGGGAAAAGCAGATGATGAATACCGTTAGCTTATATTCAAATGGGATAATACCCTCTTGATTGATAGATTGATATTTAATTAGATTGTTATTTGATTCTTTGGTATTTCTTTTATTTAGTATTCAATTGTGCGGGATTTTCCGTGTACGGTTTTCCCGTGAACGGATTATCCGTAAGCGAGTTTTCCGTATACGGATTTTCCCTGTGCGGATATTGCCCATACGGAGAAGTCGAAAAACAACTCATTTAGCCTTTGAGCGCCGTTTGTCGGAGTAGGAATACCCGGGATATGGCAAGCCGTCCAAAATCCGCTTATAGCGAAAGAAACCCCCCAAAATCAACCCTTATCCTGACAGTTAGCGATTTGTCAAGTTGCTATTCTCGAAAAGAACATTTTGAAAATGGGGGACTTAAGTCCCTCTTGGTTGCTGCAAAGCACTGAAGCTGGAGGTGGTCAAGGGTGCCGTAGGCAAATTACTTTCTGAGGCAAGCAAGCTTGAAAGCGACTTTCTTTGTGTGCTATAACTGGATTAAATGGGGCGATAAATCCTAATTTGGAGGAGAAAACTATCAATGAACATAGAAAAAATAGAGAAGAACGGTACTATCTGCGCGGTTGTCCGTAGTGATGAGGTTGTGGTTACAGATCCGCAGTCTGCTCTTGACTTGCTAATGACAGCAAAGTACGATGTTGGGACAAAGAATATAGTGATTGATAAACGATTGATAAAAGAGGATTTCTTCATTCTTAGTTCCGGCTTTGCGGGCGAGATTCTCCAGAAGTACGTGAACTATGGCGGACGTATCGCTATTTATGGTGATTATTCACATTACACCAGCAAGCCATTGCACGATTTCATCTATGAGAGCAATAAAGGACATGATGTGTTTTTTGTTGCCACAGAGGATGAAGCGATAAAATGTTTGTGCTGATAAAGGCAAATTTGTCGGGGAGCTGAATAAGACGGGGCATGACCAGTTTTCACCAGGCCATGCCCTGTTGTATATATGTCTCCTTTCCCTCTGCTGATTGTCACTTTGCCAAAAGTGAACCGTCAGCCGGTAGTAATGTAGTAGGCGGTGTAATCCCCCTTATACAGTACATCCCAGTAATTTTTCCTCTCTATCCCTACTGTAAAACCTAAAGCCGTCTGCTCCATCATTCTATTAAATAGGCACAGAAGCAGATGTTTTTTTCAAATCATGCTGCCCATCAAGATTGATAGATTGATATTTAATTAGATTGTTACTTGATTCTTTGGTATTTCTTTATTTAGTATTTATTTGTGCGGGATTTTCCCTGTGTGGTTTTTCCTTGTGTGGATTTGCCACATCTGGATTATCCACGTGTGGATATTCCCTATGTGGAGGGGCGGAGAAATACTTGATTCGCGCTCTGAGCGGCGTTTTCCTATGTGGGAATTCGGAATATGGCAAGCCCTTCAAAAGCCGCTTACAGCGAAAGAAAATGCCCAAAATCGACCTTTATCCTGACAGTAAATCGTTCTGTCTATCCACCCATTTAGGGCAAAGAAAACCGCCTGTCCCACAGACCGATTCACTCGGCCACAGGGACAGACGGTTTGGATTTTCTGATTGCTCACGCACTGATGGTTTTGTGTCATTCTTTATTCAAGGTTGTCATTGAAAAAGTAATCCAGGGAACCTATGACAAGAAAGGTTTACCGGATGATTGGGCTGAGTTCATGGAGTCGGTGTTTGACTTTATGACCTTCTACGGTTGGGGCGAAATTATGAACCCAGCCGTCTATGGAAAAGTGCGGCGGTGTGGCAACGACATTATCTATTGTAGCGTAACCTTTGACGAAGGATATAAGAGCTATTATTACATAGCCGATGACGACTCAATCGAGGTTGGTGATTATGTGATTGTTCCTGCTGGTAAAGACAACCATGAAGCTACTGTTGAAGTGGTGAAGAAAGAATATTTTGCAGCGGACGAAGTGCCGCTGCCGATGGAAAAGACAAAGCATATTATCCGGAAATGTACGAAAGATGATTTTGATTTACCTAAAGAATAATGAAAATTTGAATTTATTGCTCTACTTAAGAGAGAATTTGGGCTATGGAGCCAGATTCTACTTTCGAGGGGTGTGATTTCTTCCCTACAAAGGGTACTATCACATCAAACGAAGGAGGTAATCACATGGATCTAATTAAAATTGGAAAGTATATAGCCGGCAAAAGAAAAGAACTGGGTATGACACAAAAGCAGCTCGCTGAGAAATTGGGCATGAGCGATAAGTCAGTTTCTAAGTGGGAACGAGGAGTTTGTCTTCCAGATGTATCTGTGTATTCTGATCTCTGCCTGATCCTCGGCATCAGCATCAATGAGTTCTTAGCCGGTGAGGATATTGCTCAAGAGAATATTGAAAGGAAATCTGAAGAGAACATCATCGGAGTTGCAACTGACAGTAAGCACAAGCAGAGAAGACTGAAGGCTGTAATCTGTGCATTGCTGATCATATCAATTCTTGCAGTATCTGTAATTGGTGCAGCTTTATATCGCGCGAACAAGCCGATGAACTTTATTGCACCCGTTTCCGAGGATAGTGTAGAAATGCAGACAGTGAAACTGCTTGCAGGATCTGACGGAGCAAATGTTTATAAATTCACTACAACCGATGAATACACCCTCCTTAATATTTATATTTCAGAGTACCAGGCGGGAGAACTGGTAAACAAGGAACGTATGGGGATTGGATTTGAAGGGATTGGGTCCCCGAAAAACGGAGAGATTATCATTGTCCCGGATTATGAGCATGCAGTGATAAAACTTGTCATTTCAACGGATGAGGGCTCTAAGTTTTCCACTGAGCTGCCTATTATGGAAGGCGTAGAGGATAAAGAATACTACGGTAGATCACAAAGCCGAATTGAGGGTGAAACTAAAATCCTTTATGACATCGAACAGCCACTGGTTGGAATGATTTACGATAATGACGAGATGTATGTGATTGATCTTTATGATTTACTGTCAGGAGAAACTGATTCATTGTCGAAGAACGATTATATGTATCTTTTCTCTTATGAATTCTGCAAGGAGTAAGAAATTTGAATTTGACAAAGGAGTGTGATTTTATGAACGGTATCAAAAATATGCTTCTTGGTATTGCAATTATGTTGGCGGTAATTGTATTCCATTTGTTCTGTGCAAATGATGGTCTTTGGACAGATTTTATTGCAATTATTGGCTTGATTTTCGTTATCAAAGGATATAACACAAAAGATACCGATAATGAATCAACCGAGTGAATTCCAATTTGACAAAGGAGTGTGATTATATGAATAAAGCGATTGTATCTTCCATCATTGCCATTGTTTTAGGATACCTCGGCAGTGCTTTGGGATATGAGATTATGAATTGGCCGCAACTTGGCCCAATTCTTGCGATTGTTGTAATGGGGTCTGCCATTCTTACCTCCTTGGAAAAGGATAAGTAATTAGCCGCCAAATTCCAGTTTGTAGATTTGAGGAGGTGCGGTATGAGCAATTCAAACAACACGCACAAATACGACGATATAATCAATCTGCCGCACCATACTTCACCCCAAAGGCCACGTATGGCGATGATTGACCGTGCGGCTCAATTCTCACCGTTTGCGGCTCTGACTGGATACGATGCAGCAGTCAAGGAAACCGCCAGACTGACCGAGGATCGGGTTGAGTTGGATGAGTATGAGAAATCGGCTCTTAATGATCGGCTTCAGATCGTTCAGGAAAGGCTGCCAGATACTCCGGTAATCGCCATTACATATTTTGTCCCGGATGAAAGAAAGTCTGGCGGCGCATATTGTACGGAAATGGGAATCATCAAAAAAATCGACTATTATGAGCGAACCGTCATTATGCGGAGCGGTACACACATCCCAATCGACGAAATAATTGGTATCGAGGGAGACTTATTCAATCAGTTAGATGGAAACATGATATAGAAAGAGAAGCAGCAAATAAGGAAGTCCACAAAACCGGTCTGATATATCGGTGCGTGGGCTTCCTTTTTTTGAAATAATCAGTGAACATACAATTAAATTTATTCTGCCGAAATTTGCCTGTATAGGCATTATCGCCCTATACAAAATCGACATTTAGGCAATTAGCCCATAGAATAAAAACCACAGACTCGGATGGGAGGTGATCGGAACGATGGACGTAAATGAAGTGGATTATATCAAAATTGGGCAGCGTATCAGAGCAGCTCGATTGAAATTGGGCTGGCAGCAGGCAGAGGTTGCTTTTCGTGCAGGACTGACTACTTCTCACATGAGCCATATCGAAACGGGGCAAACCAAAGTGGCTCTACCGACTATCGTAAAGATTGCTAACACATTGTCTGTTTCTGTCGATGAATTGTTGTGTGATAGTCTGGAACAGGTGAAGCCTGTTTATGACAAGAAAATTGCAGAGGAACTGGCAGACTGTGATGCCGCAGAGCTGCAAGCGATGTTGGAGATTATACATACAACAAAGACTGTGATTCGCAAGAATCGAAAAGTCACCTATGCACCTTAATAACAAAGGCATCTTGGAATTACTGCTTCTGAGCAAGACACACCAGCTAACCTGTGCAAACAGGTCAACTCCTGTGAATGCCCGTTGAGTATATCAGTAATAACTGAATACAGATTGCATTTCATATAGCAAGTTGTCTTGACTGCCGGTATCAAACTGATATGACAGCCAAAACCAAAAACCAGATTAAGCAAGCCGCAGAGCTGTCATGATCCGTAATGGGTCAGTGGTGCTTTGCGGCTTTTTTTCTATAATCAGCATAAGGAGGGATTCGTTATGGAACAAACCAGGAACTGTGGAAATAACGGATTTGATATGTATAATATCGGAGACAGGTGTGAGTACGTTCAATATGCAATAGAGATTGAGCGTACTCTACATAATATGCAGAAGGAATTAAACACCTGCATTGACCCCAGAAAAGCAGCCATGCTCATCATGCGTGTCGCAACGGAGTTTTACGATGCAGACTGGTGCGGCATTCTTGATGTGGATATGGAGATTGGCGTCTGGACGCCAATCTGGTGGTATGACACAGAATTTGGAGAAATGGCGCAGACCAAGTTTGAAGAATTTGAACTATCAGAGAAATACGGGCGCTGGATACAATGCTTAAGAGATCATGAGCCAATCATTGTCCCTGATGTTGAAGCCATCAAAGAAGAAATGCCGGATGAATATATGCTTTACCGTAGGCTGGATGCCAATGCGGTTATGGCGGTTCCTTTTTGGAAAGGACCGACTGGTTTTCTCACTCTGCGAAACGCAAAGAAATATAAGAATCAAACCGGTTTTCTGCGAATGCTGAACTATGCTGTTATTTCTTCACTGAACGAATACTTCCTGCTGGAAACGAGAAAACTGACCATCATTTCTCCGAGAATTACAAATGCCACCGATGTTTATATCAGTTTATTTGGGGAACTCAAAATTACAACTGAAAAAGGTGTCCTGACGGAGCAGGAACTGAAATCGCCTAAGATAGCGAGGCTTCTGGTGTATCTGCTTTTGAAAGGGAAAATGACAGCTTCCCCACGGGAAATCGCTTCGGCAATCTGGCCGGGTGAAGATATTGAAGCTACGGTTAAAAATATAAAGGGACTGGTCTACCGATTCAGACAGACGTTTGAATTGCTATCCGATCACCGCCTGATTGAGTCTACTCCGACGGGGTATCAAATCAATCCCCGGTTGAATGTGTTTACAGACTTTCAGCTGTTTGATAAAAAGTGGAGTATTGCGATGAAAGCAGCTGATCATAAAGAAAAAGTTGAGTTTCTGAAAAAAGCAATAGATTTGTATCAGGGACCGTTGTTCGGTTCTGCACGGGATGAGCATTGGATTATGTCCAAAGTGGTAGCTTTTGAGTACCGCTATCTGGGTGCTGTATGCGAACTGATGAAAACGCTTGATCTGGGACGTGATTACGTCTGTATCCAGCACTATGCTTCTAAAATGCTTCTGATTGCACCACACAGCATTGATGGCTACTATTGGATGATTTACGCAATGTTTCAGTTGGATCATCCAGAGATGGCACGAGGAGAGCTGCGGATGGCACAGCGCAATCTCTTAGAGGAGGAATACGACGAGCTGATCGAAAGATTGAAAGTTGCCGGTTTTTCTCGGTGTTATGGCATAACACCGGCGTAACACCAGTAAAAACCATCATAACACCCGATTTTTCCCATAACACCATCATAACACCGTCATAACACCGATACGAACCGTCATAACACCGGTTATAACACCCTCGCCAGTTATGTTTTCAGGGCAAGAGCAAAATTGCCTTAGAAAATGTAACTGGCGGGGGTATTTTTTTGAATCAGAATCAGCGCAACAGCGCACCTGTTCTTGCAAGAAATTGTGAGATCGGGTGCGCTTCTTTTATTTCAGGGGATATTCCCCGCAATCATTCTCCTCCCGGCTTCTTGGAATTTTCATTTTCAAAATTTCAAGAAATCGGAGGAAACGATATGTATTACGACCAGAAAGAAAGCGGAAAAAGAATTGCCGCACTTAGAAAAGAAAAAGGAATGACACAGGAGCAGCTTGCTGAAAAATTGAACATCAGTACAAGTACCCTTGGGAAAATCGAAAGAGGTATTCAGGGATTCTCCATTGATCTGCTGATTGAAATTGGTATCTTCTTTGGTATTTCAACTGACTACATACTTATTGGCTGCGAGATTCGCAATTATGAAGCTGCAAAGGAATTGGATTCCGTTATAAATCAGTTGGTTGCTTTGAAGATGAAATTATAAAATCCGCCGTATCACGGTGGGTATCCGCCGTGAGAGGTCATAAAAAACGAATCGTGAAAACAGTACAATTTAGACACAGCCAAAGAGAAAGGCTGCTTGTTCCTTGAAAACTGAATAGACAATCATCGAATACGTTCCTGCTGTCGGTGCGAAAGCATCAGCCACATCAGCGGTACGCCGTGACGTATCGGAAAGAGAAACAGAACGACTATTTTCTTATATTGACGCAGTAGTCTCTCATCCGGTGCCAGCGATCAATACCGGCTCGTAAATATTGGGTTGCTACCAATACGGCAATGAAAACAGTCAGGGTTAATGATACTTCTCTACGGAGCTGGCGGAGAACCCGGCAGAGGTTAGATTCCTATGGAGCTGATTCGCAATCAGCCGTTCGATGGTTCCCTGAGGGCAACCGTCCTCTTTCCCAGGGGTGCGTGGCAAATATGGGAAACATAGATTTTGGAATGACTGCCCGATTTATTTCGGGCAGTCGTTTGTTACATACCCAACGAAAGGAGGTCATGGCACATGATGAAAGAAAATTGGGTATATCGCCGTGGCGATATTTATTGCGCTGATCTGGACCCGGTAGTTGGGTCTGAACAAGGTGGCATCAGACCGGTGATTGTAATTCAGAACGATACCGGCAACAGGTATTCTCCCACGCTGATCGTGGCAACGGTCACAACGAAAATCCGCAAGAAGGAGAATATGCCGACCCATCTTTTGATTAGAGACAATCCTGCATTTAAAGAAGCATCTGTTGTGCAGCTGGAGCAAATCCGCACCATTGATAAGCGCAGAATTGATAACTACTTAGGTAAGGTTACGCCCCGTGAAATGGTAGCGATTGAGAAAGCCTTATCCGTCAGCCTTGCAATGGAACAGCTGAAAAAGCGTTCCACAAAACATAAACCGAAGAAAGAAAAGGAGTGAACATAGATGTTTGAAGAAAGAATTGCTGCTATGAATCAGCGTACCGAAGAATCCATTGTAGCCTCCACAGGCCAGTTCGATAAGAGAACATATACCGTTGATGAGATTCAGGACATCCTGGGGATCAGCAGAACAAGCGCATATAACCTCGTGAAAAAGAAAGCTTTTCATAGTGTGCGCATCGGCGGCAGCATCAGAATCTCGAAAAAGAGTTTTGATGAGTGGCTGGATCAGCAAATGTGAGATTTGTCAAGTGTGTCGTACAACCCGGCGACAAACTTCAAAATAAATCAAGAGTTCGATAAAATGTAGCCATGACAAGAAAACACATGGCTACATTTTTTACATAGGAGGTTGTGCGATGGCAGAAACAAGAAAACGAACGAGTATGTCTGTCCCTGAAATGGGCAGGATGCTTGGCCTTTGCAAAACTGAGTCTTACTGGCTCATTAAGAAAAATTACTTCAAGACCATTCTTGTCGGCAACACCATGAGGGTGATGATCGACAGTTTTGAGGAATGGTATGCTAACCAGTTCAAATACCAGAAGGTCGATGGAACCCCTCCCGGTGAGGAACTGAAGAAAACTACATATTCTGTAGAGGAGCTTGGTCAGCGCCTTGGGCTGAAAGAAGCAACTGCCTACGAACTGGTTGCCAAAGGGCATTTTGAAATTGTCGAAGCCTTGGGCAAGCGTAGAGTGACCAAGGCGAGCTTTGAAAGATGGTATGCATCCCAGAGCGATTATCGCACGGTAGAGGATCAAAAACTGGATGCAGACATTGTGGCATCCACCTACGGTCTGCCGGAAATGGCAAGAATGCTTGGGGTACATCGTCAGACCATCTACTATATTGTTGCCAATGGCGATTTTGAGCTTATCAAGGTTGGCAGATATAAGCGAGCTACCAAAGAGAGTTTTGAAAAATGGTATCAGAATCAGACCCGCTACAGATTAGTAGCTGAGGATGGACAGGAAAGGAGATGATTACATGGCATCCATCGTTAAGAGAAAAAAGAAGTATTCTGTGGTCTATACATACACCGATGAGAACGGCAATAAGCGTCAGAAATGGGAAACCTTTGACACCAATGCTGAAGCAAAGAAAAGAAAGCTGCAGGTCGAATATGAGCAGGAGTCGGGAACCTTTATTCCACCCTCTGCCAAGACCGTAAACGATCTTCTGGAAGAATATATGTCTATCTACGGCGTGAACACCTGGGCGATGTCTACTTATGAAAGCAGAAAGAGCCTGATTGCCAATTATATTCGTCCGCTTATCGGTGATATGAAACTGGAGGATGTTTCTCCGAGAATTATGGACAAGTATTACAGAGATTTGCTTACTGTAAAAGCTGTGTCTACGAAGTATGTGAAAGCTCGTAACGAGTATCTAACACCGCATACGGTCAGAGAGATTCACAAGGTTCTGCGTAATGCGTTCAATCAGGCGGTGAAGTGGGAATTGATGACCAGAAACCCCGTAGAACACGCTACGCTGCCGAAAGAAGAACATAAGACCAGAGACATCTGGACAGCGGAAGTTCTTCTGAAGGCTCTGGAAGCCTGCGACGATGATATTCTCCGTCTGGCAATCAACCTTGCTTTCTCCTGTTCTCTGCGAATGGGTGAGCTTCTGGGGCTGACCTGGGACTGTGTAGACATTTCTCCTGCGAGTATCGAACTTGGTCAGGCAAGCATCTTCGTTGAAAAGGAGTTGCAGAGAGTAAATCGTGAAGCGATGGCAGATCTGAACGGAAAGGACATTATGTTCAAGTTCCCGCCGACCTTTGCCAGTACGCACACCGCATTGGTTCTCAAAACACCTAAGACCAAAACCAGTGTCCGCAAGGTATTCTTACCGAAAACCGTAGCGGAAATGTTGGCGCAGCGAAAGGCTGACATCGAAGAATTGAAAGACCTTTTCGGTGACGAGTTCGTAGACTTTAATCTGGTGTTCTGTTCTTCCAATGGCAAGCCGATTGAGGGTCAGGTTATCAACCGTGCTTTCAATAAGTTGATCGAGGAGAACGGGCTGCCGAAGGTGGTTTTCCATAGTCTCCGACATTCCAGTATCACTTACAAGCTGAAGCTGAACGGTGGCGATATGAAATCCGTTCAGGGTGATTCCGGTCACGCACAGGTCAAGATGGTAGCGGATGTTTACTCCCATATCATCGACGATGACCGCAGGCTGAACGCTGAAAGACTGGAAGCTGCTTTTTACTCTGGCAGACAGGCAACACCGGAACCGGTACAGCCGGTCACACAGGAAAGCTCCACCGATGATAAAGAGCTTCTTCTGAAACTTCTGCAAAACCCTGAAATGGCAGCACTCTTGAAGTCGCTGGCAAAGACATTATAGAATTAAAATGGCAGATCCTTTTACATAGCCTTCATAGCTTGTAAAGGGGTCTGCCCTTATTTTTGTTTTTGGGGGTGCAAAATGGATAGAGCATTTATGGACGAGTATTATGATAAAATGCGAGCTGATGATATTGAGGAATTATCAAGCCAGAGGAATGAGGATTATTCCGATAGAGCCGAT
This sequence comes from Clostridium sp. AM29-11AC, assembly GCF_003480545.1. Classification (NCBI taxonomy): domain Bacteria; kingdom Bacillati; phylum Bacillota; class Clostridia; order Eubacteriales; family Clostridiaceae; genus Clostridium; species Clostridium sp. AM29-11AC. The sequence continues at coordinate 66,371 of NZ_QUJI01000015.1, read as the reverse complement.
GATTACAAAGCTGCAAAGCAGGCTCTGCTTGAGGGATTGGGGTTATCGCATTTATTTAGCGGAAACCGCAAACTTACACCAGAAGAAAAAGAACTCTGGTTGTTGTTCGACAGGGTATATGTAACAGAGCTTCTGGCAAGGGATGAATTTGCGAAGGGCGCATATATGCTGGGAGCTGAAGATCGAGAAACTATGCTTCGATAAATACTGTACCTGCTTCGGCAGGACAGGTTACATACAATCATTCGTCCCGAAAAATTCTATGGAATTTCTGATAATTCTGGTTGAAAAATTCGGTTTGAAATGATATATTAAACAGACTTAAATTGGTGTCGTGTGACACCAGCGGCTCCACATGAGAATGAACTGTATTTCCTGTCATTCCGCATAACGAGCAGTTACATAGTGACATTTACTTGCACTTGCAACGTCCACCAAAAATCGAAAGCCTTGCTAATTTCGAGCCAATCGGACGGTGTAAAATCCCTCTGAATTAGCTATCACAGCGTAGTATCAGATAGGATTTGAAATGCTGAAAAACCCTGTATTTCCAAGCATTTTTTAGCATTAGATGTCACTTCCCGATGTCGTATCGGGGCTACTCCTAAGGTTGTGCTCAACCAATCAACTCGAAGCCAAAAGTGATCGTTACCAATTCAATTTCATATAAGTCTCTGTAGCTCAGCAGGATAGAGCGTTCGCCTCCTAAGCGAAAGGCCGTGGGTTCGAATCCCGCCAGGGACGCCAGATTAAACGCCGAAAACCATTGATTTATCAGGGTTTTCGGCTTTTCTTATTTTCTCCGATTGCCTGAACATCCGAAAGATAAGGCCCTTGCTAACGGCCTTGCTAACGCGATTTCCGAGGATTGCAAAGAAAGGCGGCTGCTCTGTGTTCAAAGCCTTCTTTTCATGTCTGCTAATTTTGTTAGCAAGGATCGTGTAGATTTGCAAACAAATCGAGGTGCTTTGCAAACACGACCTCAAAACCTGCAAAAAAACCTGCTAACAAAAAAAGTGATTGGTCATAATACAATCCCGTTCAAAAGAAGAAAGCCCCTCATAAAATGAGAGGCTTTCTTTGCTGGGCCTGCTCTTACAGAGCACTGACAATTTGCTTTAAGAGCGCAGCGGTCTCAGGGTTTTTGAGAAGTTCAAGGATTTTTGCCGTATCACTTTCGGGAGTTGTTGTGCCGGTTTCCTTTTCCTCAATCTCCTGAATAGCTGGTTCTGGAGCTTTCGCTTGAGAATAAAATGCGTCCTCAAACCTCTGTGCGTTAATGCAGCGATCCTCATCAATAATGTGGGAATAAACATCTGCCACCATCTTCATTTGTGCATGGCCAGAATCACCCTGGACTGCTTTCATATCGCCGCCATTCAGTTTGAGTTTGTAAGTAATACTGGAATGCCGGAGAGAATGGAAAACCACATGGGGGAATCCGTTTTCCTTGATGAGCTTGTTAAAGGCCCGGTTGATGATCTGACTTTCCATAGGGCGTCCGTTACTGGTGCAGAACACAAGATCGTTGTCGATGTATTCATCACCGAACAGGTCTTTCAGCTCGTCAATTTCGGCTTTTTTGTCCACCAACATTTTAGCAACCGTCTTGGGAAGGTAGACCCGCCGAATACTGGTCTTGGTCTTTGGTTCTTTCAGAACAAGTGCTGTATGGGTGCTTGCGATACAAGGAGGAAACTTTTTGATTACCCCTTTATCGCTGAGATCATCCAGCGCCCCACGAGTGACACGCTGCAATTCCTTGTTGACGAAAATGCTGGCATTAGATTTTTAAGATCAGCTTACTACGATGGAATACAGCGTCACTGTCCAAGCCAAGCGCCGAAAGCTGGCTATGACATCTGCGGATGGTTGCACTTTCTTTTCTCATTGTTTCCTCCTTCCTTGTTCGCAGAGTTGCGAACATTCAGGGTAAAAAAAGAGTATGGAAATTGAGTAAGGGGCGCTCCGGCCCCTCGACTCAATTCAATCACATCAGCCATTAAATAAGATTGTGGGATTGTAGGCGGATTTGCATAGCTTGTTTGGAAACAGCAAAAATCTGGGACATCTCGTAGATCAGCTGTTCCGTTGAACGGCCAGAGCGTAAACGGTAAAAGCATTTTTTCACCTGCGGCAAGGGCATAAGTAATGCAGTAGCCATAGCGTCGGCCTGACGCTCAATGATACCGTTACTTTCATCCGTAGAAGAATTCCCATCATAGGCGGCCACATCACCAGTTCCGGTATAGAGCTTTTTGTGGAGTACCCAGTGAGCAAGCTCGTGACCGCAAGTAAACCGCAGACGCCCCAATCTCTGAGGCTCACACAAGCGTTCATCAATCAGAATAGTGCCTGCTTTAACCCCGATAAGGCGATACTCATGTTGATATTGGTCATACAGAATCACAGCTCCATCATCAAAAATGGTTTCGCCCAAAATACTGCCGTTTTTCCGAAGAATATGATATTCAAGAATCAAATCAAACTTCGTCTCGATAATGGTCTCTATGGGGATAGCGCATGGCTCACCCTCCAAAAGAGCTGGATCATATTCCATGAGAATTTTCCGCGCAATGGCCTCGATTGCAGCTATCCGAATTTGTGGAACAGACAAGACGGCTCCCTCCCTTAATGCTGACGATTCTTCAGCATTTCCATAAAAGCCTGCCATTCCTCATCTGTAGCATCTACTTCTTTGGCTACACGGAGCGCGGCTCGAACAATATCATTTTCCATAATGTACTCTGGCAGATCCGCCGAAACAGTATTCCGGGATCTGGCTGCCAAATCCAGCAACAGTTCATGCTCCTTTTTGCTCAGCTGAAGGAACTCAGAAATTCGGTCTACAAAGTCGCCGTCTGGAGCAGGGCGGCGGTTTTGCTCAATATCACTGAGATAGCCATACGCTATTTTAAGATATTTTGCAGTGTCTCTCAGATTCTGTTTGAGTTCCTTTCGTCTTGTGCTGATAAAAGTTCCGAAAGTCATGACGGCTTGCCTCCTGTCTCCCAGGATGTTCGCAGCACTGCGAACATCCTGGTTTTATTATAAGACGGAACAGGTGTTCGGTTCAAGGCAAAAAAAGAAAAGCAGGGCGAGGTGTTAAATATCTTTAACCCCTCGCCCCAATTCCTCAAATAAACACCCTTGCTGCATTTCTCATCTGGTTTACACACTCTTGGGGGGAAAGAATCTTGATCTTCCCCATAAACTTAAATACCCATCCATAGAATGTGCCGCTTGGGTTTACTTTGATTGTTGCTATAAAACGATCCTTATCATAGGGTCTAACAGGGACATTCTCTCCGTAATGGTCAATGATAACACGCATAAGCTCGTTATCACACTGCAGCTCAACATCCAGTGTGTCCTCCGAGGCAAACATATCAATCATTGTGTTTGTGTATGCAGCCACATCAAAATTTTCAAGCTGAGCAAACTCTGTTGATAAGACCTCAACGCCTGCCAGACGATCTACACGGAAGTGGGCAACTCTGTTATGCTTATGTGAGTAGCCGATCAAGTAATAATGGTCATTTTTCCACTCCAGTGCATAAGGGTTCAGAAGATAGCGGTATCCGTCATGTTTCAGGATTTTTTCTTTTGTCTGAGTGTATTCATAGTATTGGAATTCGATTTGACGATGCTCCAAGATAGCAGAATGAATACTGTCGATTATGTAGTAGACTTTTTCATTTCCTGGTTTCACGCGGCTGGATAAGCTGGCAAGCCCCTTGAGCTGTTCTGCCTGATGGATACTCGTCAAACATCCCAGCTTCTGTACCAGAGCCTCCGATTTCTTTGCAGAAATGATTTTGGAAGAAGCCACCGCATCCGCCAGCATTTTTAATTCCGGGTATTCAAAAAGCCTGTTTCCCATGAAATACTGATTTTGTGTGCTTTTAACTATCACAATATCAAACCCGGCTGTAATCAAAGCGTTCAAATCAGCATAGACCGTTTGGCGCACTGCCTGAATGCCTCGCTCTTTCAAGTAAGCAGTAATGTCTGTAACAGTAGCAGTATGGTTTTCATCTGTATGCTGATAAAGATAGCGAAGCATTTCAACAACTCTGATATTGCCTTGGCTTTGCATAGTTCCCACCTCCTTTGCTGGTATGATAAAAAGTCAGCGTCCTCCCGAGGCATATTTCCCCATGTTGATGTCCAGCACCCCTCTGGGCGGCTGAATCAGAGCATCCTCATATTGGCACTTCCACTGAATCTCCCGGTACATTTGGCCATCCGCCACGCCGTCTATACAACTGTGTGGTTATAAAAAACATCTCAATCGAAATCCATCCAGACCAGGTGCTTTCCGCAGTGAAGGCATTGGAACAGATAGCATTGAAGATGTCCTCCGTTAACGGATTCCTGAATCATTTCTTTATGCTCATGGTCCCACATGGGGTCATCCAAAACTTCTTCAAGCACATCCAGCGCCCGCAGTTCGCTGGCTCCCACATTACCCAAATAGGCGCAATAGTCACCACAATGGGCGCGCCAGTATTCCTGCTGCCAACCAGAATAGCCAGGAGTGCGGTGGATAAGTTCATCCAGCTTCTCTGGATCGTCCACACCATCATCCAAAGAACAATCATCCTGAAAGCTGCCGTTGTATTTCCGAGCAGCCTCACCGCTGGCAATGCACTCTGGGCACAAATACTCAATATCTTCCACGGTATAGAAGGGGTCGGTATAGTAAATATGAGTATTCTTGCCACAGCAATCACAAACCACACTCTCCTCAGACTGCTCAAAAGCCCCGGTATCCAAAGGGTCTGGATGATACCGGAAAGAAGGGAGACCAAGTTTGTCCCGCTTTTCCTTGTCTTTTTGTTTCTCCGCTTTGGTTTTAGGCTTGCGGAGGGCAAAGGAGTCTCCCCAGTCATCGGCATATTCTTTCATAATCGCCAGACGCCGGAAAATTTTTGGATTCGACCGATCTCCAATTTTAGAAAGCAATTCATAGGCACTTTTTTTGAAGTCCAATAGGTCATAAACATACACCAATACTTCTTTAGCCTGTGTATCTTCGCTCTGCTCTAATTCTTCTTTGAACGCATAAAGCGCACGAACACTATCCGCTTTTCCTTTTGTCTCTCGAAACTGTTTTTGGAGTTCAATATATTGCTTTAGGTATTCGTTCATAGACACATCCTCCTGTTCAATCCCACCAGAAGTACCAAACAGTGGACTGCCGCAGCACATCGGCCAGAGCGCCCACGGTGGCGTCCTCTGGGCCTTGGTCAATTACATCAGGGCAGAAGCCGTACAGCTCCACCGCCACATCTATGGCCTCTTTCTCGGAAACAGGAGCCGGGAGCAGGCACTCCAACTCGTCGTGGCTCATGGCAGCGGGCACCGCCCCATGCTGTTCAAACCAGTATTTCGCAACTGCCATTAACTCCGGCGTGTTAGGACATTCATTCCAGCCACCAAAGGGCAGATAGGCAAAAATCTCCCAAGGATTCTTCACGGGGATTTTAGCCAGAATGAGAGGATAGGTCATATTATTATCGGAATTCCAGTAACTTGAAAAACGACGGTTATCATATCCGCCCTCCATCTCGCCCAGGATCTCCTCATCCCAGTCCATATCGTCATCCTCGGCTTCTTCCTTGCGCTGCCCAATCATTTCCTCCAGGACTGCCTTACTGTTCTCAACGGGGGCGGAGAGCATTTTCTTCCGGTATTCGGCAACTTTGTCCGGGTCGAAAGCATAGTCGTCCTCGCCATCACTGTCCGGGTCGGAATTCATAATCAAGCATTCCCACAAGATTTCGTCATCCGCCTTAATCAGAACCGGCACAAAGCCCTCTTTGACACTTTCCCGTTTGGCATAGTTGTATGCCGACATGATGGGGTCATCATCCGTCATTGAGGGGAAATAGGTACATTCACAGTCCAGATATTCCATCATGGCTTCCGCAAGGTCTGAAGGCTCCAGAGTGGCCTCATCGAAACTCTGTCCCTGCCAGTTGGCGAACCGCTTTTCCATGACTTTTGCCATAGCCTGATAATAGTTTTCATCAAATGGGATGAACAGATAGGCTTCATCCTGGAACTTATCGGAATAATATTGCTCTGAACCGAAATACTCCAAAGCATAGTTATCAATGTCGCTGGGGAAGTACGGGCTGTCCGCCTCGCCATAGTAATATCCAGCAAAGGCTGTGCCCTCCTTGTTGAACAGCGCCCCAAAGAGCTGTCCTTTCAGCTGGTCCCGGATAAAGCCACGCAGATCGGCGCGGCTCAGATCTGCCATAAACGGCTGCACCTGCTCCCAGTACCGCTCCATAAATTCTGTGCTCATCAGATCATGCTCTATGCACCAGCGCAGATAGATTGCCATGTGGTTGTAGGCATTGATCTCATTCACCGGCAAGCCCTTTTCCTGAATGGATTCCAGGTGCCATGCGGCATCGTCCATATCGCCGGTGAATTCTTCCTCTGCAAGCGTTCCTCTGGTGATGGCATTCTGGCGGGTGGGATTAACCACAAAACTGATGCCTGCCATTTTTTTTAGCAGAGCGTCCGCATCATGCTCCATCTTATACTCCATCTCATTCCGATAGAGCGGGATCACCTGATAGAAGTTGACCTCCTCGCCGCTCGGCAATGTGCAGACTTCGCCTCCGTTCCAGACAACATCCTGCGGACCTACCAGAAGTGCGGCGCAGAGTTCCGTATCCTCTGCAAACGGCGATTGCTTATCCATTGTGTGGCCAAAGCCCAGCCAGGTATCGTTGGAAATAGGCAGGCGTGCCAACACTTTCAAGAGACCAATCGGCCAGTACCACCGCTCATCCTTCAGGGATTCCTCATCCATTTTCCAATCCGGTGGCAGAGCGATGGCCAGCTCTGCTCGCTCCAGCTTGTATTCCGCCAGTTCCTCCGGCACATTCATCCGATGAGCACCCATACCCATCGTTACCAGTGTGTAATAGTCCCGCTCCTCAGAGGGAGGAACAACGCAGATGTCCACATGGATGTCAGGGGAAACCAGTTCATGGAACACATTCTCAAACTCACCAAAGGTGTTTTTGATGTGCTGCTCTATCGCAGACATCTCATCCTCCGAATAAATCTCCGGCTCACTGTTTTTTCTTGAGGACCAGAAGGCATCCGCCTTCGTACCGTCCGGATTCAGGAAAATCTGAAAATACTGATCGTCTCCCGGCTGTTGATAGACAAGACCAATGCGTCGCAGCTGATCCACAAACACACCTGTTAGAATGCCCTCTTGTTCTCCTTCAGGTGTGTGGGTCAGCCATTCGCCGCTGTCCAGCCGTTCCTTTAGTTGCCGCAGCCAGTCGGTTCCCATCTTGGAGAGTCCAGCTTCGTTCATACGGAAGGAAAGCTCCACAAGATGTTCCTTCACCGGGTATTGGAATTCACAGCAGGGGGAATTTTTCTTATAACTATACCGCTCAGGGCAGAACAGTTCATAAAATTCGGCAAGTCCTGCTTCGTCTACTCGGATACAGGCTATGGCACGCTGTTTATCATCAGCATCCTCGTCCCGCCCCTGCTGGAGCATTTGATCGGCACCGGGGTCGATCCAGTGGCACAGCATCTGCTCCAGGGTAGCTCCGGCTTTGATCTCTTTTTCCAAGGTCAGGAACTCATAATCGCCCGGTTCCAGTTTTAATCCTTGCTTGACGGCATCCAGCGCGCCGGTTTGATTGCCAAAATGCGCACGCAGCTTGCCCACCTGCAGCCAGATCCATGGATAGTCCGGCTCCTCCTGGGCACCTTTTTCCGCGTAGCTGAAGGCTTCTTCCAGTCTGCCGCAGTGCATCAGCGCCACAGAATATCGGTAGTACCAGGTAGCGCAGCCTGCGGCATTTTTCTCGGAATCCTTCATCCATTCCACAGTGCGGTAATAGTGGATATAGTCATTCAGATTGTTGCTGGCGAAGGCGTACCAGAGGGCAATCTGAAGATCCTGATGAGCCTGCTTTTCGCTGAATCTTCCTTCTTCTACGCCGCTTTTGATAAAATTCTCCAGCCAATCGAGCATTTTCCCAAAGTAAGCGGCAGTTCCTTCATCAAAGGATTCCAGTGTTTCAATATCCTCTGCCGAGAGCAGGGAGCCAGTTTCCTCATAAATATCAGGCTCCGGTTCTTTCTCGTCCAGTAGCGGCACACCGCCCACATCCCGCCGAAATGCGTGGAAGTGAGCATAGGGCAGGTCGCTTCCCTCAAAGAATGCCTGTGCCGCTGTTAGTACAGCGGGCAGATCCCAGGCGATAAAATCCAGATACCCACAATACAGACCAGTGGCCCCACCCAGGAAGGTCACGGCTTCCTCTCCTGCATCCCGTAGGATGGCATCCCGTAGGTTATCCCGGAAATCCAGAATAGCTTTCACTCGTTCCTCACCGGTAAAACCGGACAGCGGGTACAGGAGGAATCCAGCGGCAATGCCATCCTTGTGGTACTCATCCACCATATCACTGCGGGCAGTCAGGTAGTCGTTGATGAGCACCGGCAGGCGGCAGCTTCCAGTATAGACATCCAGCCGCCAGTCAGCCTCCGGGTCCTCCACCGGTTCCAGTTCATAGGCAAGATAACTGTTTTCCAGGTAGTCGCTGCCATCCCGCCAGAGAGAAAGCCCCATGCTTTGCAGCAACTCCGGCAGTTCAGAAAGCAGCTTGGCCGGTTCGTCTTTCGGCTGAGCATAAACATCAAACCCAGCAACAAAGGCGATAGCGGAAACTTCTCCGATAGTTTGATCCACCAGCATAGAGAGTGCCCACCAGACCTTGTCTGTGTCCTCTTTCAAGATCGGGGTCAGCTTTTCACAGTAAAGGACCAGACTTACCTGATGATCCTCTGTTTCCTCTGCCCACATCTGCACATCATCAGCCTGAACTTCGATCTCTCCAGCCCGCAGCTCGAACCCCTCACAGGGCTGGCGGCCTACCCAGATATTCCAATGCTCAAGCACCGATTCTGGGGCCTGCTTCTGGAAGTACACCAACGGGAACAGGCGGGAGCGAAGGCCCTCTGGACTGAGGATCAATTCATACTTTTCGCCATTGAAGCCCAGTTCAAAAGAAGCATCATGCAGGGCCGTCTTGAGTGCATTCCCGCATTTTTCAATCAGTTCCTCGCCGCGCTGGTGCATTTTGTCGGTATCCATAATTTGGCGCAGCTCCGCCTCAATCTGAGAAAAGGCTGTCCATGCTTCCTGCGTCCTTTCCCGGAAATTCTTTTCAAACCGGGACAGGGACAAACGACGGCGGCAATCGTCTATGTACTCCTGAGTGTCTCTGTTTCCAGGGCGGGCTTTCAGGGCCTTTTCAAAGTAGCACAGGGCGGGGCCTTCCTCATCCAGAAAATAATAAGCGGAAGCGATCCGGTAATTCCAGCAGTGATCGCCTGCAAAATACTCCTCATGGGGAGCCAGAAGCTTCAGAGCTTTTTCATACAGTGCCCGTCCTGCCTCTCCGATTTCTGCAATGGCGATGTATGCCTTGGCCAGTTCGCTGTCCAGTTCCGGGGTGCGCTCCCCGGCGGGGATGGCTTCCAGCGCGTCAATCACCTCCTGAATTTCATTCTGTTCAAACCATTGCTGGCATTGTTTCAATAAATCCATATCACGGCCTCCTTTTTCGTTTTTGATTGAAATAGGTTTCTCTTAATAAGCAGAGCTTGTAATTTCAAAACTACAATTCATATCCGCGTTGATGGTTGCTTCTTCATTTGCTGCTGGTTGTATCAAAAATTCAAATGTTGGCTCATAGTCCCCGTCCTGCAAGGTTTCTCCGCCCAAAATCTCGATATGATACCAGCCATTTTCAAGCTCAATCATCGGCTTATTATGCACTCTATAATAAGAAATCAGATCTTTCACCTTTTCAGGAGTAAACTGTTTCAATATCGGCCATGTAAAAAGCAACAGCATATTATGAGCTACTTTGAGGGAATAGCCACTTTTTCTAAACTGCAATCGGTTTTTTTCTTTGCACAGCTCCGGTGTATCACCAGAGAGGTTGAACAATATGGTATAGGGATAGTTTTCAATACCGGTCATTGGGATTACAATTCCTTCGGCAAATATCCTGTCGCCGCTTTCGTTTGTGGTAAACTCCATCGCTAAATCATCTGAAAGATGATTTGCCTGCTTCCAGTCCTCCAGCAACAAAATGTCACCAAGGAGAAAATAATTAACAAGATCGTTTAATACTTCCGTAAACCTATATATCATCCATTATGCCTCCCTTACAATCCTGTCCGTTGCCAGCCGTCCAGCCGCTCCTGCACCGCGTCAATCATCCAACCCTCGCCCACGCGCTTCATGAGAAAGCGGCGGTCAAAGCTGGTATTTTTCTCTCTGGTGTAGATGTAGAGCTTGTTCTTAGTGATCTGTTCCGCGTCAAGGAATTCTTCCCCGTTGTAGGTGCCCTGGGCGCTGTATGAGAGGGCCAGAGGCCGATAGCCCAGACGGGGCTTTTCGCTCACATACTTCTCCCAGATCGCCAGCAGGCGGGGCACAGCCTCGGCATCTTCAAACCCAACCTGATCCATGTACTGCTCCCATTCTGTCATTTCGGCAAAGAAAGCGGACAACACACTGCGGCATTCCGACGCTGCCCGCTCATCCAGCTGGACGGGCTTTTTGGCCTTTTCCCGCTGGAGCTGGGAGAAGTGTTCCATCTGCTCCTTGGTAAATTGCACATGGGCCACCGGATGGATGTAGTTGTTGCCGGCGACAGCCAGTAGTCCATCATAAGTAACAGCAGTGTGGTCGATCCAGATGTGGGAGAGTTTGGGGATGGAGGCTGCTCGAAGCAGACCGGCATCCTCCAGCTTGGTGTGGTCAAGGGCCAGTAAATCCAGCTTACAGCTTTGCAGGGCGGACAAGCCGCTTCCGTCGATCCCGGAATTCCCGGTCAGCAGCAGATAGCGCAGCTTGGGCATGGCGGAAAAAAAGGGGAAACAGGCGTCGGTGAGGGCGCCGTTCTCCACGCCGAAGTTGACCATACTTTTATGCCCGGCAAAGGGGGCAAGCAGTTCATCCGTCACCGGATACCCTTTCACATGGAAGCCTACCAGGGTGTAACCGGCCAACCGCTCCATGATCTCTGCGGTCAGCTTCGGAATATCAAATTTCTTTTCTCCATCTAAAGTTAGGACACCGTTTTCCCAATCCGCTGTTCGTGTCCGTTTTGGCCATTCCATAGTTTACCTCCTTACTCTTGCGCTCTATCTATTACCATTCTCCACCCGGATGTCTGCACCCGGATAACAGGACGGAAAAAGTCATAGTCATTGTGAATCTCGTTATCTTCCCGAACCTCCGGTTTACAGTGAGGGGAACAGGGTAAATATCCAAGCAAAGGACCCATGCCACCGCAGACATTGCAGCCACCGTCACCGCCGCAGGTGGTCAATGTTTTCCCGTCTACCAACTCTCGCTTATAGGGGTCGTAGGCAATAGACAGACCAAAGAAGTTAGCCTGCTCCATGTTGTATGGCTTGCCCTGATCTTCCTCGCTTTCAAAGTGATGCAGTTTCATCTTGTGGTCCAGTCCATCCCCCCAGGGAAACAGGGTGCGGCATCCGCCTCCGCACAGATAGGCCCACTCATCCGGCGTGGGAAGGCTGGCTGCCAGCTCCCACAACAGGGACCGCTGAAATTCCGGGTAGGTCATTGGATGGCACAGCCACGCTCGCCAGCTATCACCATTGCGTTCAAAGCGGACAGTTTCGTGTATTTCAAAGCTCTGGCTGTTCTGGCCCGCCCACTTCTGCAAGTTCTCCAGCCAGTCGGGGTGGGCGGTGATGCGTGGATCGTTCATGGGTACGCTTTCCCAGCCAATTTCCTCCAGTTTTCTGCCCACGAACATGGGGGCGATGGTCACCTGGCGTACTGGGGTCATGCCCTGCCTGAGAAATTCCTCCACAGAGCCCTCATATTCGATTTCCGCAAAAATATCCGCCAGTTCCTCTTGGTTGGCCTTGTCCATTCCTTGGACAAAACTCTCCCAGCCAAGAATCACGGTATCACCTGGGACAAAGACAAACTCCCGGCCACCTTTTTCAAATAGGCCGGTGGTGCAGCTTTGTCCCCAGCGGGAAAAGGCGTATAGTTCCTTGAATGTCAAATGATAACGAGTCGCCAGCGTCTGCATCAGCCAGAGCTTATCGGACAGTTTCAATGTATCAAATTGTGAGCGAAATAAATTCTCATTCATAGCCATTCTCTCTTTCTGATTCAGGGCGATCCTGTCTCAAATTAAAAAAGCAGTTCACCGAAAAACAGCCTGAGAGTCACGGCAGATAATGATTCAAGCTGTGGCTTGCTGAGAGGAGTGTAGTGAAGGACGATTTCTCCATACAACTCCGTGTTGATGTGGTGTTCTTCCAGATACCGCAGAACCTTTCGGTTGTTCCGCACGATATTTAGACGAAACCTGGTATTATCAACGGCATATTCAAAACAGTCTGGGTCAATCAACTGACCATTGGCTGGATCATTTATTTCCAAGCGGAGTGCTTCCGCGCCGGTCTTGCGGGAGAGTGTAAAGTAACCATCCTCCAGTTCAAAGAACAGGCAGGACAGCCCTTCATCATTGTCCAGCTCCCAAGTCATTCTTTTTGCAAATAATTCCATTGGCTTACCTCATATCAACACTATCATACTCAGCCCTCATAACTACTCCAAGGTCATTTCACAAAGAACCAGCTTATCTTTCTCATCGCTGAGAAATGCCCGGTTTCCCCATACATCCAGCACATGGAAGGAAGCGTATCCACGGGGCATAGCAAGGTCGATCAGCACCAAATCCGAAAGGCGCAGCAGCTTTTGTTTACCCTTCCAGTCATCATTCTTAAAAATGGGAGATAGGATCAGGCAAGTCCTGTCACCGGAGAATTTTCCGCGCATCCCGTGTTTTCCGGGCAGGCGGCTTAAATTATCTTTACCCCACAGTTTCTTTTTGAATAGTCCGTTTTCCTCCAGTTCCAGATACCAATAGTAGCCCATGAGAGAAAGACCCGCCGGATTGATGGTGCTGCTTTCCAAAAAGGCATAAAACTGTCCATTCTGTTCCAGTATGGAGCCAATCATAGGATAGTTGTAGTGAAAGTCTGCCTGGGCAAAATTTCCGCCAGCACGCTCTACAGCCGCCAAATGGGTCTGTCGGGTTCCTGCTTTGCTGTATACGCAAGAGCCGCTTTCTGCCCAGTGTGCAGTCATGGTTTCAAAGTCTACCGTCAGGCTGGTAAAATTGTTGGTCGCATCAGCGGAGTTGTCCACTCGGCACACAATAGGGAAAACGCCCTGGCTTCCGGTGACTGCCACCGGCTTGGGAATACCCTGGGCACACCAGTTATCCATGGGGATCGGAATCCACTCTCCATCCATCTGCGGCATCCACCAAAGGGATTTACTGGCCGGGCAAACCAACAGGATTCCTCTGTCGCATGAAAGCAAGACAGGATCTTCCCAAACATCTTGCTGCTCTTTCGGCTCCGGGCTGGGAATCCACCTGGAAACTTCGTCTTTGACCCACAAAACGCCGCTGCACTTTTGCGCGAAATGATAGGTCCAAAACACAATTTCATCTTCGCTGCGGGCTACCATACCTTTGCATCCAGTCGGGCTGTATTTGAAGGAAGTTCCCGTCAGTTCAAATTCCTCGAACTCCCAGTTCTTTATCACATTTAGTTTCGCTTTCATACTTTCACCTCACAGCAAGTCTACCTTGATACCGCACCGTTCCAGAACCGGCAGTACCTGTTCCGGCTTGGAGGACATGAGGGTAATATGTTTGAGATTGGGGAACTGGCGCAGTTCCGCCACAGTAATGGTATTAAGATCAAAGGCTCCATCCTCGCCATCCCAGAACGGACAGAGCTGGGTATAAATCTCGCTGCCGCCATCCATCTCGATTTCTGTGACCTCCGGGGCCAGCCGCTCCGGGACAGGGTATTGTTCCAGCCACTTCCGAATCTCTGGGATGGGTTCATACCCTTCCGCGTCAATGTCGATCTTGCGTCGGCTATACTCTCTGGCAAACTCATGGGCATCCAGTTTAGGAGCCAGTAAGCCTTTCTCGTACATCAGGACTTCCATGACCGCCAGCTTGAAGTTGAAGCTGGTAAAGGTGAGCACTGGTTCAGTCGGCTTGGATAACTTGTATTTCTGCGCTTTCGCCGCCTTTTGCTCTGGCTCTTTCCAGCTGATCTGTACCATGGCGGAGAGGGCCTCCAGCTTTGCTTTCTGCGCGGACTGCTCTTCCGGAACAGGGCCCGGCAAGCGGGTATAAATGGTAAAGCCGCCTAATTTGAGGGTATGGGCAAATCCGGCGAAATCCTTCCAGCTGGCCTCCCGGTAGTCCTTGGACCCAATCCAAACCGCTCCGTCAAATATCTGCCGAACCGCATACTCTCCCTGTGCCGCCACCCGGACACCAAGGGTTTTGATGGTCTGTTCATCTTCATCCAACCAGCCCTGGAGTCCAAGCTCGTCCCACAAAGCAAGTGCCTGGATATAGGGACTCTCTCGGCCAGTCATAGGGCTTTTCTGTGTTCCCTTTTGCAGGACAATGCGGGCAGGCCCCAGCTTTTCCGCCAGCTGCGACAGGGTAAACGGCGGCGTAAATACCGACCCCAGGATGGTCAGGCTGTCTTTTTTGAGAATGATTTTTCGCTCCGTGGCCTTGGACGGTAGAAAGATGGGCAGATTCGGGTACACTTCTTTGTACTCCCGCCATTCCAGCTTTTTGGGCTTGTTTGCCGTCCGAAGGAAGCCCCAGAGGTCGATGGGATAACGAAATACCGGCCCAACCCTATCCCGCCGGGTGACGATGACCACCGTGCCATCGGTGAGTATTCCAATGTGCTGCATTTTCTCCCCGCCGAACATTTCCGGACGGATACGCAGCACTTCACGGGTGTTCATATTGATGAGCTGGGCAAAGTCATCGGAGAGGATTTCGCCGTTTCCCTGCACCAGCAGCCAGTCCCCGGTAAACCAGCGAAGTTTCAGTCCCTCGCCCATGCCGGGCAGGGGGGTGATGCGGCACCGCCCGGTGTCCATGTCCAGTTCCAGCAGGCATTCTTCCATCCGCCCCTTGCCACTGACTGCGTGGATCATGGTAATGCGGCCTGTGCCGGGAACGGGAACGGCCTCAGAGAGATGGTCGTATCCATCCAGAGAGAAGGTGTGTTTTGTTACCTTGCCGTTTTCCCAGCGGTAAATCTGCCCCTTGTACCACTCGTTGGAAAAGTAGACCCGGCCCAGACCGTCTGTCGTAATGCCGCAATGGTATTTGGTGCTCCATCCATCTTCCGGCAGAGTCCAGTTTTTCACATCCTGGCAGGTACCCCGGTCAGTCAGTTCGATCTGTGTAGCGTTGGTGGGATCACCCACCCAGAGGGAATGGTCAGCCCAGCACAGGGTCCGGGGTGGACCGTCATATCCAATGGGGGACGGCTCGGCCCAGTTGAGGGTGGCTGGATTCTTGCTCAGTAATGCCCGGCCAATAGTCCCGCTACCAGCGGCCCTTGATGCAGCATATAGTTCATGTTCCGGGGAATAGGTAAGGCACCCAAGGTGCGGCAAGTTGTGGGAGCGGATTACTTGCGGCGGACGGTGGCGCAGATCGGCCACACAGCCGTTTTTCCATTCTTCTGCATCCTGGTTTTTCCATTCGCCCGCCGCAAAATCACCCGCCAGAGAATTGAAGAAATAATCGTACTCATCCTGAAGTATGTATTCCTCGCAGGGCATCAGCTTCCCAGGGTCCTGCTCCTTGGCATGGTCGCCCCATTTCCGTCCTTGCTGTTTCATCAGGTGGCAATATTGCCCCTGCTTTTTGCAGTAGCGTTCCCATTCGTTGCGTTCTTCTTCTGGGATCAAGGCAAACAGATACTCGTCCTCATCGTCCAGGTTATACAACGCCCAGCCGAAGGCAGAGAGTTCCTGCCCCAAGGCCGCCGCTCCTTTTTCATGGGGCAATTTCATATATTGGATGCCGATGGCGTCAAAGCGTTCATCCAGCAGCGCCGGGACCTGTGCGCCCCATTTTTCTCGAAGTTCCGCCAGAGTGTCCTGTACGGCTCCGTCAAATTTCAGAATGTCCAGCGCATCATCTATGATTTGTGCCCAGTCTGGCATGAAAGTACCCCCTTTTTAGTGCCTCAAAGTTTGCTGCTCAGCCGCTTGACTGGCGCAGACATTACATCTGGAAAATGCTTACACAGAATCTCTGTGAATAAGGTCATTGCAAGGAACGGCTTGAGATTACCTGCTGCAATCTCAAAATATTGAGAATAGCCCCAATCCAACTCATCCTCTCCGCACCAAAAGTTGAGAAGTTCTGCACCCAGATCCATCTGCTGACTGGATAGGGATTTCCATGGAATCTGTGACCGCAGATACTCCTGAACCTCTCTGAGCTGTTCTGTGGCAATGTGCTGATGGGCATAATCCTGCACATTCTTGAAATAGGTATCCAATTCTATGTAGCTGGGAAAGAGGCTGCTGCAATCAATCTTGGAAAACATCTCCGCCATACAGAGAATGCGCCGCCGGTGAAAATCCTCCATTTCCCGCTCCAAAGCCTCGGCCTGAATCATTTCGTGTTTCTCTCTACAGGCATAGGCTTTATTTTCTGGTACCTGGAACGCTTCATCTACTTTCTTGGCTATGGTAAACATCTGGATTTCATCGGTATTCTTGCGCTTCCGCAGATCATCCCAACTGCCTCGTTCCAATTTATCCTCTTTTGAATAACAAACAGAGCATATCGCCTGTGCCGGATCAATTTCTCTCGTCAAACAGTAAGGACAAGGAATTTTCGCATTCTCACACAATCTGGTCGCCTCCTTTCCGTTGTGTTACAGCGACAGCCATGTGGTCAAAGCACTGATTTCCTCCCGCAGCAATGCGGATTTCCCAGTGGCGGCAAAGGCTTTTTGGATACCGCCATAGCGCCGCCCGGAGCGGTCTACCAGCTGGAGCGCGGCTGCCTCCAGATCGGGAATCGCCATCACAGCATCTGCCAGCGCCTGGGCGGAGAGTTTATCCCCGATCAGAGAGGCGGCAAAGTAGCGCAAATGGCTGTGAGAGAGGGCGGACAAATCGTTTAGTTTATGCAGCTCATAGAGTTTCAGGGCATAAAGGGAAGGAAGCCCATCCAGAGCCGGTAGTTCCTGCACAGCTGGGAGTGACTGGAGATAGAGTTTCTGAAGCCGGGTCGCTGGAGTCAGGAAAGCGGCAAGATCTTCCGTTTTCCGCATTTCCTCCAAATGGAGATAGGTAATGCTGGTGAGAAGTGGGGTGATGTCGCCATTCTTTTCCCCACGCAGGTGGAGAACACGCAGGCCGGGGAGAGAAACATTGTCCCAGGAAACAGGGGCCGACAGCCATAGGGACAGTGTATGAAGCTGCTTTAGCCCGGAGAGAACTTCTACACCCTCACACTTTTCCATTAGGGTTAGTTCCTCCAGATTGGGATAATCTCGCAGGAAGGACAGATTCACCTTCCGCTCTCCCGTCACAGATAGGCACCGTACCGCATCCGGCTTTCGCCCATTCAGATCAATCTTTTCTCCGCCGCGCCAGAAAACTGCGGTGCAATATGCCTGTTCCATGTTGCGTTCTCTCCTTATTCTTCTGTGTTATTCAAACTTGGTATCCGGTCTTTGGAAATATACAACATGGTCTACATCTTCCATGTATTCCAGCATTTCATCTGTACTATGTTGAATCTTGTATTCCAGTTCGTTCTCTGTCAGAGGAATCACCTGATAAAAACCGACCCAACTTCCATCTGAGAGCTTACAGACGGCAGCACCCTCCGGCGCATCCTGTACGCCTAAAAGAACACACCCTGCCAGCAATGTAGTATCTGCGTATGGTGTTCCGTTTTGAATAGAATGCCCATAGCCCAGCCAAGTGCTTTCTATGATTGGAAATCTTGCTAAATATCGAAGCAGCTCTACTGGCCAATTTTCTTGGCTTTCCTTACTTTCAGGGTTCCACTCAGGCGGAAGGCACATCATCAGTTCTATCCGAGAGGGAAGGCCATCCTCTTGATATTCACTTGGGATCTTCATCGAAAACGCACCCATGCCTGTGGTTACCAAAGTATAATAGTTGTGTTCCTCATGGGGCGGAATGATGGAGACATCAACATGAATATCTTCGCTGAAAAACTCATGAACCACTGTTGTGGCTTTTCCAAAATATTTTTCGATATGGTTGTCCAATCGTTCAAGTTCATCGGGACTATATAACGCAGGATTCTCCAAATACTTTCCAGTAATCATTGATCACACACCTTACTTCTTTTCTCGGCTTACATCATCAACACCAGTAATCATCAAATTCTTACCAAAACAGTCCTATTGTACTCATGCCAGTTCCGCATCCAAAATCTGCACCTGTTTTCCTTTATCATTCACATAGTAAAGTGCAATGTAGTCAATGCCGTCCCGTTTGACCTGCTCCCAGGGCATCCGCTCACCGTTAACCAGTTCCACGGTATCAGCCTCGTCTACCTCGAAGCTCTCTTTTTCATCCTCATAGTCGATATTGTAGCCCAGTTCCAGCACCAACTTGGAGGCAGGGATCTCATACCGCTGGAGGGGGCGGTGCGCCAGCTGAGCTGGATTGTGTTCATCGCAGAACATATTATCATAACCATGCTGCCCACCGTCGAAGATGACGAACTCTTCGCCGCTCTCTGGGTCGCGGGCTTCCACCAGTCCGGGGGCCTCGCCTCCATCTATGATATAGAATTGGGACTCTCCCTTCACTGTGAGCAAATCTCCGTAATACCACACTTCCAGCAGTTCATTTCCGGCAGAGGAGCAGAGGGTCACGGTGGGCAGGCGCTTTTGTTTCCGTTCTTTGACATGGCCCTCCAGCCAGGTAGGGATTTGGGGAAAGGAATCCCGTTTCTTCTTTTTTCGTGGTGATGCCTGTGCATCGTTCAACGGCTCCATATCCAGAATGATGATCCATCCGCTATAATCGCTGTACTTCATTGTGGTATTCGCCCGGATATAATCCTCCCCCCAGAGGGCCACATCCACCTTACTATACCAGGTAGTCTGTGTTACACCATCCTCATTGGTAACATCGCAGCAGAGGTAATCTTCTGCTTTCCCGTTTCTCAACGCTATCATACGAAGAATTTCGGTATCTTCCGGGGTGACTTCACGAAAGTTCAATTTTAATGCCATAGGGGAGCCTCCCTGTATTAAAAGGTGTCGTAGCCAACCTTCGGACTTGGCACGAACTGCTCGTCAAAGGACACATTGAGATAGAGTTCCCCAGCCGGAGAGTCCCCAGTATCATAGCAGAGGGAAAATGTCCCGTAACAGCCGGATTTGTCTATCGTAATGTCGGTCAGGGCCAGACCAGGGATGTCCTCATCATCGGGGAATTCTTTCTGTAAGATTTCATGGGCCTGCCGGTCCAGCTCATCCAGTTCCTGAGCTAATCGTTCCCAGAAGGGCATGGCCAGAATCTCTGCCTCGGTATAATCATTGCAGTTGATATGCAGTTCCTTATCTGCATCTGCCCGGTGAGCCGTGAAGTAGACCCCGCAACTCATTACCTCCCAGTTATCCGCATTCCATAAAGATAAGAGTTGATCTTTTGTCATTTGTGTTCTCTCCTTATTCCTCAAACTCTCCCTCAATCATTCCATTAAGATATTTTCCGGGATCAGCAATAAATTCCTCCCATTTGGCTAACGGATGAAACTCCTTATGCTCAATGTCCAGATACCAGAGTTTCTTATCTCTGGGACTCCACAGCAGCAAATAGTCGCTGTAATTGTCCATTTTCGCCATAAGGGAGAGCAACTTTTTCCGCTTCCAGGTCATCTCCTGTACATCCATGTAGGGGTACAGTTCCGCCCATTTCACCAGTTCCCGCTCTGGAAATTCCAGACGCAAGGGGCCGGTCTTTAAGTATTCCACCAGCTTGGCAGGCAGCTTGTAAGGCATGAGTTGACGCGCCTTTTCCTGTTCGTTGTGCCATTCCTCCGGCTCCAGAGCTTTTAAGTAGGCGGCCATTTCCTGATTTTTGTTCTGCACTGCTACGGTGTAGGGCCGGTCACCGTATTTATCTGGGATGGTGATATCCGCACCCTGCTCCACAAGCCAGCGCACCATAGGAAAATCGTTGTGCCGTGCAGCTTCAGTGACAGGAGTCGAAGCGTAGGGAAACACCATATCTGGCTTGTGATAGTTGATGTCCGCCCCGTTTTGAATCAGATACTCCACCAGCAGCTGATTTCCATGGCTCGCCATACTGCGCAGGGCTTCACCGCCGTATTGTTTCAAATCCATGCTCATCCTTTTCAAAATGGGGAGTACATTAGGCTCATCCCGATCCACCAAGTGGAGAAACAGCCTGCATATATCCCTTTGCGCTGCGGGGATTCTGACTCCCACATCTACCAAAAAGGAAAACAGGGCCAGGTCTTGACTGCGCAGGGAACCACAAAGCAATTCTTCCGGGTTATGGGTCAAATCTGCTCCGCATTCGATCAGGAGCTGCACCATGTCCATCCGATTTTCCAGCACAGCCAATTCCAGTGGAGAGGCTTCGCCATCCCGCGGCCACTCTCCAATCATTACCTGATAGCACTGCGGCTCATTGGGAGAATGCCCTGCATGAAGCAAGGAACGAATCGCCTCTATGTCACCACTTTTGATGGCAGCCATCATGGGAGGTACATTTGAATAGCTTACTTCACTCATCCGAATTCTCCTTATAGTCTATTGAAAAATTTCCTGATACCGTTCTCTCAGTTCCTTCGGAGCCGTCTTAATGACCTTGCTGCCGCCGTTTTCAGAGGCTTGCCCCCAGATCGCCCAGAGCAGGCTCTGCCAAGCGATGGCCCGGAATTTCGGGTCTTCGTTTTCTTCCGGCAGGAGATAAGCGGAAAAGCGGCGCTTGACTGCCAGCAGTGCATCCAGGCTTTCCCCATTGGCTATCAGGCTGCGGAATTCTCTGGCAGGCTCCAGCCACTGCATAGATAATGCGCCCCGCACCAATACCTCCAGCGTCCATGGTTGAAACCCAAACTTTCGGATCAAGGCATGAAGGAATTTCTCTTGCAAAGAGGAGTGCTCGTCGTCGCAGAGATCCAGATATTCCGTCACCAGCGGTGCCCACGGTTCTCCCTCCAGTCCCAGGGCAAACACGGCGAAGGTACCGGGCATCGCACAGGCTTCATCCGCAAGGTTTTGATACCACTCAAACTCCCGCATAGCCAGACGAGCGTATCGCTCCATAGCCGGATGAAGATCAGGGTGCTGCACAGCACAGGCAAAGAGCTGATTGACGCCCTTTTTGGGCAAGCCGGGAATGGGCAGATAGAGTTTTTCCTTCCCACGGAACTCCACCGAGTAACTGCGGGGAAATTCCTCCTGTTCCAACACCGCACACAGGTAGTCCAGGATTTCAGCATAGCACTCCTCGGTGGAGTCCCTGGCGGTGATGCGGATGGCAGCAAACACATCATTGGCCGATGCGGTGAAATGCTCCGTCTTAAGCCGCTGAATGTCCTTTGGCAATTTGCCGCTGCCATTGGTTTTCAGCTGCTTCACCATATCTGGGCGGAGCTGGGAAACCAGATCAAGGTAGTGTTCGGTTGTAATGGTATTATAGCTGGCTCCATATACCGTATAACAGACTGCGACATAGCAAGTAAAGCGCAGCAGGTTTTCGTCCACATCCTCTGGCCGCAGCTCCGGCCACACAGTACAAGGCGGGTAAGGAGTAAAATCGTCCTCTTTTTCTCCAGCCTCAAAATACCTTTCCTGCACCTGTTTTTTGATATACTGCTCCAGTGTGTAATCAATCTCTTTCCAGCCCACCAACCGCCGCAGTGCATCGCAGAATACAACCGCTTCCTCATAGGGGAATCCCTTCAGAGGCAGTTTGGACAGATACCGGCCCAGCAGCTGGCTGGGAAGAAAGGGCGTTCCACTTTGGTTCCGAACGACCACCGGATAGCCGGAATGGTTTTCTTTTGCAGTTCCATCCAACACATCCTGGATGCACTGATCGGCGTGTTCCAGCACTTCGGGATTCGTATCTGGTTTCTGGATCAAATAATAACGACCTTGTACGCCGTCGCGTTTCGGCAAACTCATAGCAGGCCACCACTTCCTTCCGGGTTCTTCGTTATCGGAATAAAAATCTGTCGGTAAAGTTCCTTCAGTTCCTCCGAAGCTGCTTCCACCACTTTCTGACCACCCTTGGCGCTGGCTTTGCCCCAGATCACATAGCAGACCGTTTCCCATGCGTATTGCAGCACTTCCTCCGGGCTGGCTTCTGTTTCCTCGGCGGGTTCCTCGTCCTCGTCATCATCGTCATCCTCGTCGGAGGAAAAACCGCTTGGAACGATCTCGGACAGATGGATTTTTGCCTCCAGTAGAGCGTCCAGACTTTCTGCATTTGCCATCCACGCGGTATAGTCCTTGGAATACTTCATGTTCTGCATGGACAGCACCCCACGGACAAATATAGGGACGGTATCGGCGGTAAATCCGAACTGTTTCACATACTCCCGGAGGAATTTTTCCTGTAAGTGGGAGTGCTCATCATCACAGAGATCGAGATAATCCCATACCAGCTGCCGCCACTCTTGCCCCAGCATTCCCAGGGCAAACACGGCAAAACTTCCGGGGAGAGCGCACTGCTCATCGCTGAGATTGGTGTACTGCTCATATTGCCGCATGGCAAGCCGGGCGTACCGTTCCATCAGGGGGTGGAGGCCGGGGTACTGCACGGCACAGGCAAAGAGCTGGTTTACTCCCTTTTTGGGCAGTCCTGTGATGGGAAGATACCTCTTTTCCGGCCCTTTGAACTCCACCGCATAGCTGCGGGGAAAATCCTCCTGCTCCAGAAGCTCACACAGGTAGTTCAGTACTTCATGGCAGCACTCCTCCGTGCTGTTCCTGGCAGTAATACGGATCACAGCAAAGGCATCGTTGGCCGATGCGGTGAAGTGCTCTGTTTTCCGCTTTTGCAGGTTGAGCGGCAACCTGCCGGTCCCATGTTCTTTCAGCTTTTTCACCATATCCGGACGGACTTTCTCCACCAATCCAAAGAGGTAATTGGCGTCCAGATACTGAAAGTCCATACCATATACCTTATAGCTCACCGCCACATAGCAGGCGAAACGCAGCAGCGGCTCCGGGACCTGCTCTGCACGGATACCTGGTTTTAGGGAATACTCCCGATCCCAGAAGTGGTCATCTTCATTGCCTGTCACGATAAAATATTTCTCCTGTAGCTCCCGTTGCAGCATATCAAGTAGATGGTGGTCAATTTCACCCCACCGGCTCTGGCGGCGCAGGTTTTCGCTGAAGGCGATGGCCTTTTCCGCGTCAAGGGTCTCAGCCCGCTGCGCTTCGGTCCATGTCCGAATCAGTTGCCACACCTCAAAGGGCGCGCCTTCGCTGCTGACCACTACCGGCGGCCAGAGGGAATCAAGCCGCGTGATTCTCCCGTCAATGGCATCCTGGATGCACTGGTCAAAGAGCGGTTGCAGTTCCTCCTGTACCTCGGGCTTCATCCAGTAACAGCGCCCGTCCGCACTATTTCGTTTTGGTAAATTCATATCAGGCCACCTCTTTCCGAACAATAAAAAATGCCCTGCGACACCCTGTCATTTGGACAGGCTGACGCAGGGCGCGAAAAGGCCGCACAGAACCAAAACCTGTATCCCAAGGCTCTGTGTCTGACGATATTCTGCTGTCTTTCCCGTCCGTTTGGACATGGGTACTCATCTCTATCCATTTGCTTTCACCTACCGCACATGCTCTTTTACCCGCTCCATCTCGTCCACCAGAGCCCTGACCTGGAAGTCCACCATATCCTCCGCCACCTCTGGGAATAGAAATGGCATGGTGTCTGGAATGGCTTTGTGTACCATCATCATGCTGAGGGCCAGATTGCCAAACAGCCGGGGATCAATACTGTCCACAGGGAGGCCAAAGATGGAAAGCAGCTTTCCATAAAAAATAATCTGATCCCGCCGGAACGCCTGGAAATTCTCCTCGGAAAGGCAGTGGCGTACTTGCTGCTCCTCCTCAATGGACAAAACGGCAACTCCGCTTTTAGCTCCATAACAGCAGTTTTTCAGAAAGGTTTCCACTCCCGCCCGCCAACTGAGTCCGGGGTCCTCCATTAGGGATCTGGCATAATCCAGCAGCTTGGGCTGTTGGTATCGCAGGGCGTAGAGCACCAGTTCTTCCTTGGATGAGAAAAAACTGTAGAAGAAGGTCTTGGAGATCTCTACTTTTCTGCACAAAACATCAATACTGCTGTGAATCAATCCCCGATCCGCGATACACTGAATCATGGTGGTCATTAGGGCATTCCGCACTTGCACTCTATCTTCTTCAGAATAGGCTTTTCGTGCCATATCTTCCCATCCCCCTATAAAGAACAGAATCATAAAACGGTATTTATATAATAACTGCACAGAAAAAAATATACAACTATATTTTGAAAATTTTTTATGAACTAAATAGCGGCAAGCAATGCTTGTGGCTATCCATTTCGCCACAAACGCTTGTTGAGGGCGCTGCCCCCAAGCCCCTTTGAACACAGGATTTTATCCTGTGGCCACGCGTTCTGCGAACGCTTTTGACTGCGATCAGCTCACCGCTGGTCGTGGTCTTTTTCTTTCTCCTGTTTCTGCTCCTCGTCCATTTTCAGCAGCCGATCCACATTCGCTTTGGCCGTCAAAAGTTCCCTCATTTCTTCGCGGGAACGCCGGTATTCAGCATATATTTTTTTCTTTTCCTCCAGGAGTTTGGCATAGTCAGTTTGCAATTCTTTGACCTTGGGCAGCTTCTTAACCCCCATATCGTCGAAAGCATTTTTTGCTGTCTGGTGGAGCAGGATTTCTGCTTCATGTTCCTGGCGGAATTTCTTAGAGTAACCAGCCTGTCGATAAGCTACATAGATCTCGCGGGTCTTCGCATAATTGATGATGTGGGTCCGCAAGACAGCAATCTCCGCCATGCGTTTTTCCGCCGCCTTAATCTGTGCCGACAGTTCGTTATGGTGGGCTGTAGCCGCTGCCGCTTTTTCCTCCAGCACTGCATATTCCAGCAGATTATGCTCGGTAAGAAAATTCATCGTCTGTGCCATCTGCTTGAGGTTAAAGACCTTGGCCCAACGCGCATATCCAGCACCTTTTCCAGCACGGAGTTTTTCTTGGATGTCCACCAATAGATTAACCTTGGGAGGCTCTGCCTGTACGGTGGATTTTTTGCGGGGTGTGTGCTGCTTTTTCCCTGCCAGCACTGCACGAATTTCTGCCTCACTGTATCCGGTTCCAAGTCCTTCATCCATCCGGGCAATATTTTTCCATCCGGGTGCCTTGAGGCGAATTGCTTTTCCGCGTCGGGTTACTTCGCAGCCCATCTCGGAAAGCATTTTCAGTAACTCATCAAAGTCTGTAGGCTTTTGCTCCAGTGCCTGGTCGATCATCATTCTCAGCTGCTCCCGATGGGATGGCTTCGCCTTATTGCCCAACCATTTATTGTAGCTTTTGCCATGGAGATTGGGATTCTCGATAATGGACAATCCATTTTCGATACAGATGGTGTCGCTCAAACGCCTAACAGCCTTTGTACTGCCCCAGAAGTTTCGGAATTTTCGGTCACAGTCCAGATTGACCGAACTCCAAATAATGTGATTATGCACATGGGCTTTGTCAATGTGAGTGCAGACAATAAAGGCGTGGTTGCCTTTGGTAAACCGTTTGGCAAATTCCACTCCCAGCCGGTTGGCTTCTTCCGGCGTGATTTCACCCGGACGGAAAGACTGACGGACATGGTAAGCAATCACATCGTCTTTTCCGCGCACCCTTCCGGTGATGGCAATATACTGACGCTTGGCCATAACAAATTCTGTGTCTGCGATCCGGCTATCACACTCATATCCGGTAACGAGCCTGCCGTTGTCGGTCTTTTGGGGATTAGCCACATAGTCGATAATATCACTGATCGCAGTGCTTTCTGTGCGGCCCTTGCCAATGTGCAGCGGCATAATTCGTGTTGTTGCCATGAAGTTCCCTCCCTTCAAAAAATGGGCAGTCTCAGCTGCCCATCTCGTCACAGTATGAAATAATTTGTTTCTTTTTTTGTTTGGCGCACTGTAGTGTTGTGGCAGCTCCACCCCAATCATGGAGAACATAAGCAACGGCTACATCAGCAGACTCTACCATCCAGCGGTTTCTATGAGAAATCGCAAACCGGTGCGGGACAGTTTCCAGTGGCGGATAAATGGTGCTGTCGTAACCTGAAGTGCCCCTCCCGGTGTTAAGATATGCCAGAACAAGAATCAACTCAATATGTGGATACCGTTTTTTCTGCACTCTCAGAACGGATGCCGCCAAGCTATCAAAGGCTCCATAACCACCCAGGTAAAAGGTAGTCGCTCCTTGCTCAATTAGTTTTTCCGTAACATCGTATAGCCATTTCTCTATTTTCTCACTTTGCAAGATCTGTGCATGGCCACAAAAGGTCACAGTCATAAAAACACCCCTGATCCTATCTTAGCGCAAATAGCACTATTAGTACAGTCACAGGGACTAATTTTCACGCGCCTGCCCATATAATAATTTTAGTACAGGGACAGGGACGGTGAGTGAAATTGAAGCTAAATCAGGCGGTCAGTAGACGCCTTTCAGAATTGCTGGAGGAGCGGAAAATGACGCAGTATCAGCTGTATATGAAAAGCGGCGTTCCCAAGTCCACCATAGGCAATATCATTAACTGTTCTTATGATTCCGTAAAGTTGCGTATCATCCATGAGATGTGCCAGGGATTGGGAATTGGAATAGGCACCTTTTTTGCATCACCACTTTTTCAAGAAGATAATCTCGAACCATAAGACCTCCGACGAAAAATCCGCCGGAGGTCTTTGTATTACCTGTAAACCAAATCACGAATTGTAAATTTCAAATCCTGAGCCTTACCCAATAACCAGATGGCTGCCATTGGCAGACCGTATGGGCTGATAAGGAATGCCATCACCAGCAGAATGATGCCGTTTTGTAGAGAGTAAGTAATCATTACTGCCACGCCCAACAGAGCAACCACCGTACTGAGCAGCCCCAGTACTAAGCCGCATACATAAACAATTCCTACACACATCCAAATGGCAACCGTGAGCACCACCACTACTGGTGCGGCAACGATCTTCAAAATCAGTTTGAGCAAGCCAATCACTATATTCATATCGTCTCCTCCTTTAAGCTGCTTTCTATGGGCTCCTCTGTGCTGATGCCCCTCTATGTGCAGAGTGTCATGGGATATTCAGCCGTTATTTCCGGTCTTGTCACCTTGCCGGGATCCCTTGCCACCACCCTTGTAAGCCCCTTTGCCGGGAGAATTTACGATAAAATGGGAATCAAAAGGCTGTTTGTCATTGGTTCAGCTATCATGCTGTTCAGCAATATAGGAATGTACTTTTTAACGATGAGTACGCCTCTTTGGACAGCTGCTGTGCTGAACGTGATACGGAATGTTTCCATCGGCAGTCTGATGATGCCGCTGCTGACATGGGGAACGAGCAGCATTCAGATCAAAAAGGTGGCCGACGCCTCCTCACTGCTCACCTCGTTCCGGACGATTGCAGGTTCCATCGGATCTGCCGCTTTTGTGGGAATTATGACTGCGGTAAGTGAAGGTTCCTCTGCTGCTTATGGAGAGGGAGCACTGATGCATGGTATGAACATTGCCTTTTTGTGTATGGCAGCGGGTTCTGTGATTCTGCTTCTGATTTCTGTCTTTGGAGTCAGAAAGGAAAACAAATGCAACAGGGAAGGGACTGAGACGAACGGCTGAGACGAACTGCTGACACAAACAACTGACACAAACGGACTGAGACAAACGACTGAGATAAAGCAGAATTTGCCGCAGAAGGGTCCGCTGAAGGGGCCTCTGCAGGCAGGAACTGCCCCGCAATACAAAAGCCTTTGGGCGGATGGTTTTAACGAAATCTGAAGAAAAAATGCGCCTTGTATCAGAGGGTTATCTCTGATACAAGGCGCATTTTTGCAGAATTTTTTATTGCAGAGTTTTTTATTTCTTCTCTGCGCCAGTCCCTTTCGTTTAAGAGGAATCTCCGTTTCCTCGAGGGGGGAAAGGGCAATGCATAGGGGATGTCAGAAGCGGGAAAGGCTTTACAGTCCTTCAAACTGCATGCTGTAGTAATGAGAGTAAATGCCATCCTGCTCCAGCAGCTCTCTGTGATTTCCCCGCTCCGCAATACCGCTTTCATTGATCACAATGATCTCGTCTGCGTTCCGGATGGTGGAAAGACGGTGGGCGATGGTGATGGTTGTCCTGTTCTTAGACAGCTCCTCTAGGCTTTTCTGAATATGGCGTTCACTCTCATTGTCCAGAGCGCTGGTGGCCTCGTCAAGAATCAGAATCGGGGGATTTTTCAGGAAAACCCGGGCAATGGAAATACGCTGTTTCTGACCGCCGGAAAGGCGTGTTCCCCGTTCTCCCACAAAGGTATCATAGCCGTCAGGCAGGGACTCGATGAACTGGTGAATATTGGCCTTTTTGGCAGCTTCAATGATTTCCTCCTCGGAGGCTCCGGGCTTCCCGTAGGCGATATTCTCACGGACTGTCCCGCAGAAGAGATATACATCCTGCTGTACGATGCCTATCTGGCCTCTGAGGCTCTCCAGAGTGAGGCTTCGGATATCCTTTCCATCGATGAAAACGGCGCCCTCTGTGACGTCATAGAAGCGCGGCAGGAGAGAACAGATGGTGGTTTTCCCGCCGCCGGACGGTCCAACCAGCGCAACAGAGCGTCCGGCCGGGATGTGAAAGGAAATATCAGAAAGCACCGGTTCCTCTTCCAGATAGGAGAAACTGACGTGTCTGTACTCCACATCGCCCTTTACATCTGTCAGGGGGACAGCGCCCGGCAGGTTTTTGATCTCAGGCTCTGTGTCCATGACAGCGAGAAAGCGGCAAAAGCCTGAGAGGCCCTTCTGCATCATTTCTGTCAGCTCCACCAGGATCTGTATGGGACTGATAAAAATTCCGATATAGAGGGCATACATGGCCAGATCTGCTGCATCCATCGCTCCGTGAGCGATCAGATATCCGCCGTAGACCAGGGTAACCAGATACATCATGCCCTGGAAAAACAGGTTCCACCCCATGAAGCTGCCCATACAGCGGTAATTGGCATCCTTGGAAAGGAGAAAGCTGTGATTGCTTTTTTTAAATTTCTCTCTCTCTACCTTTTCATTGGCGAAGGACTGGACAACGCGGATGCCGGCCAGAGTATCCTGAAGGCTTGCATTTACATCGCCGATCCGGCGGCGGTTATCCATAAAGGTTACCTGCATTCTGCTGTTTTGTCCCAGAGAGAACAGGAACATGCAGATAACGAGAAAAACGAGAGGAAGAGCCAGCCGCCAGTTAATGAGGAAGAGAAAGATAAAGGAGCCAATAATTTTGATCAGGGAAATAAACAGGTTTTCCGGTCCGTGGTGGGCGAATTCTGCAATATCAAACAGATCGGAAACCAGCTTGCTCATCATCTGGCCGGAGTTGTTGCTGTCGTAGTAGGAAAAAGACAGCCGCTCATAGTGGTCAAAGAGCTGCTGGCGCATATCCCGCTCCATCTGGGCGCCCATCATGTGTCCCTGATAGCTGACGTAATATTTGCACAGGCTCTGGATCACATACATGGCGAAGAGCCCCAGGCCGATGGGGAGAAGAGCTCTCAGGATGACAGAGCTGTCCTCGGTAAACAGAGTTCTGGTAAGCGTGCGGAGAATCTGGGGATAGAGCAGATCCACAGTGCTGATCACTGCCGCACAGAGGAGATCCAGAAAAAATACGGCCTGGTAAGGCCGGTAGTAATGAATAAATCGTTTCAGTGTATTCATGGCAGTCTCCCTTGCAGATAGGTTTTGATTGACAGCCGGCATATTGTGATACGGCTGATATTAGTAATTATAGTGTAAACCGTGGGGAGGAGCAAGGAAAAATAAGTAAAGAAAAGGCTGAAAAGCAACAGGAGAGATAGGCCTGAAAAAGAGAATGAAAAGGAGAATATATCAAAGAAAAGCTTCAAATAAACCTTCAGAAAGTTTCAAACAAACCTTTAGAATATGCCAAGGAACCTGTGTATTATGATTACGGATTGTATGGTATGGACGTCTGACAAAATAAAAAATCAGATTTCTGTGATGGGGAACAGTACCCGAAATATCTATTGATAAAGTATATAAATATGCATATTTAATTTAAATAAGAAGAAAAAGAGAAAGAATAAAAATAGAAAATGCAGCATAAATATACAGATAAAAATTCATTCAAACTATATAATACAGTTCGGTCGGTTTCCCCTGGAAGCCCACAGGAAGCACTGAGGAGCCATTTCTAAAAATAATAGCAGAGAGGGAGAGACTGCAGACAGCTGAAGAAAGAAAAGTCCACGGTACCGAAAAACAGGATTGGTGAAAGAATTGTTTCACGTGAAACATGGGGATTATACGAAATAATGATGTATTGATAAGATATAGATAAGATATAAATAAGATATAAATATAAAAAACTTACGGTGAAAAGTAGAGATGGATAATATGAAGCCAAAAATGGGAATGCACTGTGCTAAATAATCTTTAAATTACTGAAAGCTCAGACAGGTATTATACCAAAACGGAATCTGGCCGTACTGAAGAAAAAAGAGTTTCCTGACAATTCTGAGACAGAGAAACAGTGAGTAAAATTGCAAATATGCTAAATAAGATAAACGGAAACATGAAAGAATAATTAATTATTAAAATAAATAATTATTCAGTACAAAAATCAGAAGACCGTTTTTTCAAACGGCATCTTTCAGTATCTGCTCGAGACAGGGGAAAGGGACCGGAAAAATTTTTCATCGACTTATTTCATAGAATGTGGTAAAGTTAATAACAGGTAAAGAGCAGCCCAAAGCGTTCTTGCAGGGCTGCTCTTTGTTTACGCAGGCGGATTGGCAGGGCCGCAGCCTGGAGGACGTGTGTTTTAAAGAGTCAGATTTATTTGGGAATGATAGCTATGGGACATTATATTGTGCTTGATCTGGAATGGAACCAGAGCTCAGGCGGCAGGGAGGCATCCATTGATCGACTGCCCTTTGAGATTATTGAAATCGGAGCGGTGAAGCTGGACGAAAATCTCAGAATTGTATCAGAGTTCAGCCGCCTGGTGCGCCCGCAGGTGTACCGGACACTTCACTATAAAATTTCAGAGGTAACGCATCTCACGGCGGAACAGCTGGAACGGGAGGGCCAGAAATTTGAGACAGCGGTAAAGGAATTTTTTGACTGGTGTGGAAATGACTGCCGTTTCTGTACCTGGGGATCCATGGATCTGACAGAGCTTCAGAGGAATATGGTTTATCATGGCATGGAGCTTCCCTTTCAGAAACCTCTCTATTACTTTGATCTTCAGAAGATTTACAGTCTGATTCAGGGAAATACGAAGAGAGAATCGCTGGATACGGCGGTTCTGGAGATGGGAATTGAGGAGGAGCGCCCGTTTCACCGCGCTCTGGATGATGCCTGGTACACAGGCCTTGTGATGGGAAAAATGAACTTCTACAGTATGATGGAGTACATTTCCGTGGACTACTACCAGACTCCTGAAACAGAGGAGGAGGAGATCTATCTGGAATTTCCCGATTACTCGAAATTCGTGTCAAGAACCTGGGAAACCAAGGAGGAGCTGCTCGCACAAAAGCGGGTGACAGATGTGGTCTGCTATAAGTGTCACCGCATGCTGCGAAAGAAAATCCGCTGGTTCAGCGTGAACCAGCGGTATTATTTCTGTCTGGCTGTCTGCCCCGAGCACGGGTTTGTGAAGGGAAAAATCAGGATTAAGAAGTCAGAGGACGGCTCTGTGTTTGCTGTAAAGACAGTGAAGTTTGCAGATGAGGCAGGGGTGGATACGATTATCAGGCGCCGCGAGGAAGCGAAAAAAAAGCGCGCTGAGCGGGCAAAGGCGCGCAAGGAGGCCAAAAAGAAGGAAAAATCAGAGGCTGCAGCAAACCGGCTGAAAAGAAAAGGAAAGAATTCCGGAGCGGCAGGGCAGCAGGGATGAAACAGGCAGGCAGCTGGTGCTCTGAATCGCAGGTTTGGAAAAACTGAGGCGAAGCGGACAGGAAGAGAGAAAGAGAAGCTGAAAGGCTGTATAAATAGAAAGCTGTATTAATAAAAGCATCCTCCGGGGGAAGACCTGAAAAACAGGCTTTCCGCCAGAGGATGCTTTTTTTATTCAATGTTCAAGCCATAATATCCGAGCCGTCAGAAGAACTGAATCAAATACTCTGCGGATACACAGTGGGTATTGGGGCAGATGCTTCTTCGATGAGACTTTGCTCTGTCATGACTTACCGCTTCCACCTGCGCCTTTTTTTCAAGGTGAATTCACTGTCCCTGGTTCTCTTTTTCTTCGGCTGGGATAAAAGAAAGCTTTTAGAACTTCCCTTTCTGCGGGGAGAACGTTTATCCGGCTCCAGCGGGATGGAGAGGCGGCGGTTTTTCATCATTTCGTTAAACTCCTCCTCAGATACGCCTGTTTCTTTCAGGCGCTCCATACGCTTTCTGCGGCGCTCCATGCGCTCTGCCTCCTCGCGGCGGCGGCTTTTTCCGATCCAGACAGCCAGGGCCGTTCCGAGAAGGGCGATTACAGCTGCTGCAGCGGTAAAAATGAGAATCGGTGTGACAGAAAAGCCATCCGATAAAGCGCCGCCGGTGGGGTTCTCATCCGGAGTGTTCTGGGACTGCTCGCCGGAGGATAAGGTATTCTGGTCCGGTTCGGAGGCGGAATCTGACGTGCTTTGACTGTCAGCGGCTTCTTCCATGTTTCTGTCTTTTTCAGAGCTGTTTTCTGCCGCTGCTTCATCCTCATAGCTGACCTGAGCGATAGTAGTGGGAACCGCGCTCAACAGCTCCTCCGGAATGGCGGGAGATTCTGACCGCTCTGCGCCCAGGGTAAGCCAGGCAGTTCCGACCTGGTGCTCTCCCAGAGAGTAACAGACGGCTGCAATCGCATTGTCCGGAGCATTTTCCGGCAGGTCGAACGATACGGAGGAGGTGGTTTCCTCAAACTCCGCATTGTTTGGGAGAATAATCCGGCTGTCCGGGTCCACAGTCAGGGACGGGGCAGACGATGTAGGCAGCCCTGCGATGGTCAGGTTGCTGTTTAACGAGGAATAGGTGGTATCATTATTCTCAAGGGAGACGGAGCGGAAGTTGCCAAAGCCGAAATCCAGCATGCGGCTGGTGTCGGAATAGGTGGTTCCGCGGCTGTGGAGGACAACGGTGATCAGCGTCGTGTCGTCCTGCCTGGCTCCTGTCACCAGGGTGTTCAGGGCGATGGAGGTATAGCCTGTCTTTCCGCCGATTACATCGGGACGGTATTCGGGGAAATTTTTCTTGATAAGCTTATTTCCCGGGGAAACGCCGAGTCCCTCGGGATTTCTGGCATTTGGAGGGAGTTCGTAATAGGTGGTGGAAATAATCTCTTCAAATATCTCGTTTTCGAAGGCGTATCTGGTAATCAGAGCCATGTCGTAGGCGCTGACATAGTGATTTTCGTCGTTCAGGCCGCTGGGATTGGCAAAGTGGGAATCCACGCAGCCAAGCTCCTTTGCTTTCTCATTCATCATCTCGGCAAAGGCCTCTGTGGTTCCCGCGACATGTTCAGCTAGGGCGTTTGCCGCTTCGTTTGCCGACTTTAAGAGGAGGGCATAAAGACAGTCACGTACTGTGGCCTGATCTCCGGTGTCGTAGCCGGCTGACGAGCTGTCAGCCTCCACATTGTAGACAGCATTTTTTGAGAAGGTGACCATCTCATCCAGATCACAGTTTTCAAGGACAATGATGGAGGTGAGCACCTTGGTAATGCTGGCGGGGGAGTAAGTGTCATGGATATTTTTTCCATAAAGGACGGTTCCTGAGTCCGCATCCATGACAATCCCGGCATCCGCCTCTATGGATACATCAGAAGGCCATTCCTGGGAGGCATAGGCGGGATGGGCCGAAACGGCAGCCGTCAAAAAAAAGCACAAAATCGTGCGTATAAATTTCTGTTTCATCTATATTCAATCCTTTGCGTGGTTTTATTCTCTATACAGGGAGCTGCCGGGCCGACCCAGTCTCCTGCTCCGGCCGCAGCAAAAACATTTCTTGTAACATAAATGTAAAAAATGTAATGCTTATTTAACAGTATATCGGATTATCCTCTGTTAGTAAAGGCCGGAGTGAGCGGTTTTCTCTTCTTCGTGAAGAGGATGAAAGCCAGGCAGACAGCAAAGAGAAACAGAACCATCAGGCCAAAGGTAACTCCTATCCTGGCGGCAGTGTCCATAAAGAACGGCTCAGGCACAATGTTAATCAAAAGATCCGTGGCCGGATCGAGAATCCACAGGTCATTGTCAAAGAAGATTTTGTGGAAAATCACAAAGTATTTCGTGAAGTCTGTGGATATAACAGCTGCCAGAACGGCTGTCAGCATGAAAAAGATTCCCGTTCCCGCGCAGAGAGCCCGCGGCAGGACGAAGCGCAGGCTGGCCTTCGATAGAATCAGAAAGATTATGCAGAGAGCGGCAGCGGCAAGGCAGGCAGCCCGCAGATAGAGAGCACCGATAAAGAGCTCTCTCACATCTTCCATATGGGCAATCTCCCTCTCGTTAAAAAATTCCCTTTCCTGCCCGTCCACCACTGTGTCAATGTGCAGATCATCCCTGTTTCCTCTCAGATATGCCATCATCTCCTCTGTGACGTAGAGGAGATCGTCCATCTGCATGTGAACGGTTTCGGGAACCTGGTAGGTTTCATATTCTGTTTCAAAATAGCCTGGCGTCCAGTAAACGACCGCTTCCACCGATGTGATGAGAAAGGCAATCATCAGGCAGAAGGCGCAGACAATGCCGGCCAGCCAGGCAAGGGGCCCTGTGTGTTTCATAATCATGAATCTCCTGTCTGCTGACTTGCGTCAGCTTTATGTTCCAATACAGTTCGGAAAGTGACTAAGCCTCAGCCCGGGACCAGTCTGCCCTGTAAAATGGAAGGCTGAGCTGTTTCAAGTATACCACTAAAGCCGGCGGACGCAAGCGGGACAAGGGAAAATTCATAAAAGTGTTAGAATTTCCAGGGAGGCGCTGTGGAACAGGAGGCATGCGGCGGGATGAGACAGAGCGATACAGAGAAATACAGAGTAATATAGAGCAATACAGAGAGATACACAGAGAACAGCCTGGCCGGCTGCGGATACATCTGTCAAAGACACAAAAAAGTACAAGTCTGAAAAATAGAGTTGAACTGAGCCCGGGGCTTCCCTATACTGTAGGTATGTGCCCGTCAGCGCCTGAGGGGCGGAAAAAAGAATCTGAAGCGGGATAAATACAGAGGATATGTTAGGGAAAGGAGCTTCATAAAAATTATGATAAAAGCAGTGATTTTCGATATGGACGGAGTGATTATTGACAGTGAGGGCGAGTACCTGAAATACATGTATGCGTTTGCCAGAGAAAAGAGGCCGGACATCAGGATCGAGGAGCTTTACGGGACGGTCGGCACGACGAAAAAGGACTGCTGGGACGTGATGGAGAAGGCTCTGAAAACAGGCGAAACCTGGGAGGAGCTGAGGGAGCAGTATCACAGCAGGGGAATCTGGAAAAGGGCATTTGAGGAGGTAGATTACCGCGCCATTTTCAGACCTGAAATTCTGCCGGTGATGGATCAGATGAGGGAGATGGGACTCAAGCTGGCGGTGGCTTCCTCCACTAATCTGGAACAGGTGGATCATATTCTTACATTGAATCATGTAAAGGAGAGGCTGGAGATTATGGTAAGCGGCGGCATGTTTAAGAGAAGCAAACCGGATCCGGAGATTTATCTCTATACAGCAGAAAAGCTGGGAGCAGAGCCTGGAGAGTGCCTTGTCATAGAAGATTCCACTGTCGGTATCACAGCCGCCAGCCGGGCGGGGATGAAGGTGGCGGCCCTGATCGATAACAGATTTGCCTTTGACAGAAGCCTGGCTTCCTGTGAGATACGTACCCTGACGGAAATACCGGCTCTTGTAAGAACGCTTTTGGGGAATAAAAACACAGAAAAATAAAAAAGTGCTGTAAAAGCATAAAAAATAAAGAACAGAATTATTAAAACTTCATGAATTTTTTGAGAGGCTCTTGATTTTTTTAAAAAAATCACTATACTATGGATATGTCATGAGGGGGCAAACAAAAAACCTCTGTGACAGAATATTTTATAACTTTGTTGTAAAATGAGGAGGAAAAAAATTATGAAGAAAACAGTTTTATTTGCAGCAGCAGCTTTAACAGCATTTGCTTTAACAGCATGCGGAAGCACAGAGACAACTACAGAGACAACAGCAGCAGTTGAGACAACAGCAGCAGCTGAGGAGACAACAGCAGCAGTTGAGGAAGAGACAACAGAGGCAGCTGAGGAGGAGACAACAGAGGCAGCCGAGGAAGAGACAACAGAGGCAGCTGAGGAAGAGACAACAGAGGCAGCTGCAGACGAGGAGACAGAGGCAGCAGCTGATGAGGCTGAGGAGACAACAGAGGCTGAGACAGAGGCTTAATTGTCTGAGCTCTAAATTTCAAAATGCGTTATAGTTTTCTGGGACTCGGGGATTGCCCGGAGGAACAGAAAATTATACATATAAGTAAAATTCACTCTTTCATGAAAAGGGCCGTCGGATTTCCGGCGGCCCTTTTTATGGCAGGTAGCTAAGCAGAGAGCGGCTGTTGGGCCGCAGTCTCTATTCAGCAATCAATTCCAGATATTCTTTTGATACATATCCCTCCTGGCCTTCAAAGGTAATTTTCACCCAGGTATCATCGTAATCCTCTATGTATTCTACCTCCGTTCCCGGGGCCAGCTGACCCAGCTTTGAGGCGCTGGTTGACGGCTCAGAGCGGACATTCAGCGTGTCGCTTGTCCTGTATCGTTTGGCAGGAGCGGCCTCAGTAGTATTCTCCTCAGTAGTCGCCTCTTCAGTGGAAGCGATGGTTTCCAGCTCAATGGGAGCTGTAGTCTCTGCACCGTTCTCATCTCCCGGGTGAACCAGGCGGATAATAAAGATCAGGATGATAATGATCGCAATCGGAATAAAAATCTTCAAAAGGCTTCCCGGATCGATAACCGGTCCGGAGGAACGGGGTCTTCTGCGCCTTGCGGAGGAGGAACCTCCCGCTCTGGAAACAGCCCCCCTGGAACGGGAGGCACTGCCTCTGGAAGGCCGGGAAAGCTGCTCTCTGGATGAGGCGTCCTCCCGGGAAATATCTTCCCTCTGGCGGGGTAGGGGTTTCTTTTTCTTCCCTGTAAAGTCATTTGCGAAGGTGTAGATCTCCTGGGACAGCAGGTGGTAGGCCTGCCCTGCATTATATGCCAGATTATCCTCCTCATGAACCGCCTTGTTTCCTATCATGCGGATTTTGTGATAATGCTCGCAGGTGGTCTTATTGATAATGCCGTTCTCATAGAGGGCGTCGATCATGTCCACAAGAGTGGCCTCTGACACATCAAAGCGCTCGCAAAGGCATTTCACCATAAATTCCAGAGTCTGTCTGGCTCTGATCATACATTCATTGTACCGTTTCTGGCCTAACAGCCGTTCTGTATCCTGGAAGCCGTTCTGTATCCTCTCCCAGCTGCCGGTATTTATATTGTCCGTATTCATAAGGCATCTCCTTTACCATTTAATACAATTAATACAAATCACACACTGCTATTATAATATACCTCGACATTTTCTGCATCATTATTTTGAAAAAAATAAAATTTGTAAGGAAATAGTTCATATATTGTCAGAATATAGGGAGTTTTCGGGAAATTCGTAAGAAGAGGGGGAAGGAGGAGCGGAAGGGGGAGCTGAATCAGATACGGGAACAGGGAGAAGAATTAAGAGCGCAGACAGGATAACTTTCTTGCATGTGAGGAAGAGAAATGGTAAGATAGAGGGCGGAAAACAGAGAAGAAAGCAGAATTTCCTGCCAAAAATCGGCAGGAAACAGGAATAAATCGGGAGACAGGAGGAACGAGAATGAGATTACGCCACATACCGGGCGCTGAGGAGGCGATTGCACAGAGCCCCTATGTGATCCAGGAACCAAAGGAGAAAAAGGGCAGATGGAGAGAAGTGTTCGGAAATGACCATCCGATCCACATCGAGGTAGGAATGGGGAAGGGCCGGTTTATCATGGAACTGGCAGAGAGAAACCCAGACATCAACTATATAGGAATAGAGAGATACTCCACTGTACTCTTAAAGGCACTTCAGAAGCGGGAGAAGCTGCCGCTCTCCAATATCTGCTTTATGTGTGTGGATGCAAAGGAGCTGGGGGAGATGTTTGAGCCGGGAGAGGTGAAGAAAATTTACCTGAATTTTTCCGATCCGTGGCCCAAAGACCGCCACGCAAAGCGCAGGCTCACATCGCCGCAGTTTATGGCAGTTTATGATCAGGTGCTCTCAGAGGATGGAGACGTAGAGTTTAAGACAGACAACCGGGGACTGTTTGAGTACTCTCTTGAATCTATCCCGGAGTCAGGCTGGAAGGTGAGGGAATATACCTTTGATCTTCACAACAGCCCCATGGCCGAGGGAAATGTGATGACAGAGTATGAGGAAAAGTTCTCCTCCAGAGGTCAGGCCATCTGCAAGCTGTCAGCTGTCCGAGGCAAATAGAGGGAAGGATGCGGAAAAATCCGAGGCGGAGGCAGAGTCGGCTCTGTGCGCTTATATCTTGACTGTGCATAAAATAAGGCGAGGAGAGAGGAAGGGATGAGGCCTGTGA
Source organism: Clostridium sp. AM29-11AC (assembly GCF_003480545.1). Classification (NCBI taxonomy): domain Bacteria; kingdom Bacillati; phylum Bacillota; class Clostridia; order Eubacteriales; family Clostridiaceae; genus Clostridium; species Clostridium sp. AM29-11AC. The sequence goes on along the minus strand of NZ_QUJI01000015.1, from coordinate 27,505 downwards.
GCCTGAAGAAAAAGATTATCCGCTCACTGTCCATCGCCACCTGCGACAAGGCAGAGCTCAATAAGGCAGTACTCCACTACAAGCGCTGTTTTGAGGAAGCTGGAAAGGCTCTTGGGAAGGGCTGCGCAAAGCAGTGCCGCCGCAGATAGCAAAAGAGAGCAGAGAAAAATACGAAAGAAAAATCTGCCTATCCCTTTGTTTCATTTTGCCAGGGAGAAAAAAATGCAACAGTTCAGCCATATATCTTCTTGCCCGCTTAAAGCGGGCGGGGAAGCGTCTGGCGTCCGCCCTATGAAGATTCGGACAGGAAAACTCTTATGAAAGTACGCTTTCAGCGTATTTTCCCATCCAAATTTTCGCATGGCTGAACTGTAACAAAAAAATAAATAAAAAATAAAAAAAGTATTGACTTTTTCAGAATGGAGAGGTATACTAATTTGCGTGTTACAGGACAGGCTTCAGAAACCTGACGGAAACAACAGAATATGCGCCTTTAGCTCAGCTGGTAGAGCAGTAGACTCTTAATCTATTTGTCCAGGGTTCGAGTCCCTGAAGGCGCACTGGGAATTTCCCTGATATAATATAAAACAACAGAATACGCGCCTTTAGCTCAGCTGGTAGAGCAGTAGACTCTTAATCTATTTGTCCAGGGTTCGAGTCCCTGAAGGCGCACTGAAAGCACTGATTTTGGCGACTGAGAGCGCTGGGATCGGTGTTTTTTTTCTTTTGTCGAATCTTTATTGTCTGCAAAGAGGAGAGAGGCGATCAGGAGGCTGCGCCCCCGGCGCAAAGAAAGCGGACCCTTTTCAGGAATTCAGGGCACCGGGGGTGGCCTGCCATGGGTCTAGCCCAGGCGCATCTTCATCTGTTCAGGATTTAAGCTGTAGTTTATACAGGTTTCCTTTGTGATAAGTCCCTGCTGAAGATATCTCAGAAGACTGCTGTCCAGGCTTACCATGCCTTCCGCCATGCTGGTGGCGATGACATTCTGGATCTGGTGGATCTTTGACTCCCGGATCATGCTGCGGATAGCCTCATTGACGAACATGATCTCGAAGGCCGGAACCAGGGAACCGTCTGCAGCGGGAACCAGCTGCTGTGACACAACGGCTTTTAAAACCATAGCCAGCTGAACGCGCACCTGCTGCTGTCCGTCAGCCGGAAAAACGTCGATAATACGGTCGATGGTGTTGGCGGCTCCGATGGTGTGGAGGGTGGAGATCAGCAGATGGCCCGTCTCTGCCGCAGTCATGGCTGTCTGGATGGTTTCGTAGTCCCGCATCTCGCCTAAGAGAATAACATCCGGCGCCTGGCGCAGGGAGGCCCTCAGGCCGTCCACATAGGAGGCGGTGTCGTGGCCGATCTCCCGCTGGGTAACCACAGAGTGCTGATGATGGTGAAGGTACTCGATGGGATCCTCCAGGGTGATGACATGGGCGTTTCTCGTCTGGTTGATACGGTCGATGATGCAGGCCAGAGTCGTGGATTTTCCGCTTCCTGCTGCGCCTGTCACCAGCACCATGCCCTTTTTCATGGAGGCGATGTTTAAGACGGTCTCCGGTATATGGATGTCTGCGGGATTTGGAAGATCGAAGCGGACAATCCGGATGACCGCTGCCAGAGAGCCCCTCTGTTTCATCACGCTTGCGCGGAACCGGGAGAGTCCCACAATGGAGAAGGAGAAATCATCGTCTCCCAGCGTCATAACCCTGGACATGTCCCGGCTGCCGCTGAGGGTGTAGATTTCCCGGATGTAATTGTCCATCTCTGCAGGGAAGATTTTTTCCTCCCCTATATTTTCGATTCGGCCGTTAATTTTGAGAGCCAGAGGCATTCCTGGGATCATAAAGATGTCGGATGCCTGTCTTTCCACGGCGTCTTTAAAAAATTCTTTGATATTCATAAAATTCTCCTGTATAAGTGATCCTGACTAATCTGCCTGGGTCCCATCAGCTTTCTCGTCCGACTGTCCCGTCCAGACAGGAAGGCGGGTGTCGATGGCGTAATCTTCACTGTTGTAGACGCGGGAGGAGATAAGCCGTCCTTCTGAAACGCTGTAACGGGCAAGGAGCGACTGGCCCTGGGACATGGGGATGGTGAGAGTCAGTATGCCCTCCTCGCCGGATGCCTCCACAGAGGCGTCCTCGGGCAGACTCTCCCGTCTGGCCGCCGCTTCCTGAATGGAAAGTCCCTGGATGTCCGAGAGCCATCTCTGGACCTGGGCGTCTGCGCTGTAGAAGGCCTGAACAGACTGGGCTCTTCTCTCTGCAAAAGAGAGGGAGGAGCGGGCATCACTGAGGCTCAGCAGGGAAAAGACGGACAGACACAGGATAATCAGGATCAGAACAATGGAGGCCGTGCCGATATTGATCCGGCTTACTTGTCTTGTCTCTCTCATGACTGTCCTCCTTTCCCGGATTCCTGCAAAATCTCTCCGGACATCATGTGGCTTCCCTCCAAGGTGTATATGGTTTCCTGGTGAGGAGACATGACTGCGGCGTTTATCGTTACATTTAAAAGACTGCCGTCCAGTCTGCTGTCCACAAAAAGAGCAGCGTGGACTCCTGGCAGGTTTGCAGAATCCTCAGACGGTGTTTTATCAGATATCAGGGCAGGATCTGAGAGGCTCCCGTCTTCAGGGAGAGGATTCCAGCTGTCATCAAAACAAACGATCCAGGAGCCTTCCCTCCCCAGCAGAAAAGTCTGCTCCATCTCATTTTCAGCGGCCATGACCGCCTGGTTCAGGTCCTCTGCCCGACGGCTCATGGAGTCAGCCTTTACAAAGGCCAGAACGAAAATACAGGCAGCTACGGCGAAGAAGCCGCAGACCCAGAGCATTTCCATCAGGAAGGCGTAGGAAGGCCGCCTGTTTCGAGTGGTATATTTTTTCTGAAGCATAATTGTCCTCCTTAGTATCCGGCATTTCCGGCGCTTTCAGCCGGATGAAGGCCGGTGCTGCCTGTAAAAGTCCCGCCGGAGCTTCTCAGAAGGAGAGAGACCCTGCGGTCTTCCTCCTGAGTCTCTGAGCCTTCTGAGGCAGCGGGACTGCAGGAAGAGGTTTCGCTTTCCGGGGAGGACTGACAGATGGTCAGCAGTTTTTTTCCGCCCTGATCTTCTAAAAGGAAGGTAAGCTTTGGACAGCTGCTGATCTCAAGTCCGTCGGCTGTGGTCAGCCCGCTGTCTTTGGGGGTGAAAAGCTCTCTCAGTGTTCCGTCCAGGGTGTAGATCCACGTTTCATAGAGACTTCCGTTGATCTGCGAGGTGAGGACAAGCACAGAGGTATCTCCCTCATCCCGGACTTCCACCGCGCCGGTTTCGTCGGCCTGTCTTACCTTGTTTAACACATAGCTGAGGGCTGTATCCCGATAGAAGGACTCATTGTCCCTGGCTCTGATATTTTCATAGACACGGCTTCCGATCAAAACAGTGAAAATGGAGCAGAGCAGAAAGACAAAGAGGAGGAGCATGGAGAAAAGCAGCTCTGTTCTGCCGGAATTCTGCGTTCGTTTTACCATGTTTCATCTCCTTTCTCCTCCTCTGCGACGGGAAGAACGGTGATGTCGGGCATTACGTTGCTGGCCCAGCCGTCGTAGAATACATGATAGCGGTCTCTGTCAATGACGATTCCATAGTGCTCTTCCAGATATTCCACGCTTGGCGGATAGCGCCCCTCAATGGCATAGCACTGGACGCTTGCCCGTCTTATGGCGTCCCTCAGGGACATCAGGCTCTCCTCCTCGCTTCTCCTCTGCATGGCGTTCATACAGAAGAGAGAGAAGAAGAGAATGGCAAAAAAGATGAGGAAGGACAGAAGGTATCCTGCAAATCCCCTCTTTTTTTTCTGAACTTGTACGTGCAGCATATCAATTCTCCTGTCTCAGATTCCCAGACTGCGTTCAAAGGGCAGTGCTTTCCAGGCGAAAGCCTCTGAATGCACAGGCTGGTTCTGCAATATGTTAAAAGGCGTCTTTGCCGGATATGCCGGCAGATATTCTGCTATCCGATGGAGGAGAGAATTCCTGCCAGCGGAAGCATGACAGACAGGAGGACAAGCCCCACTGCAACTGCCAGCACCGAGACGATGGCAGGCTCAAGCCTTGCAATCAGACTGTCAAGGGCATCAGAGGAGCGCTCATCATAGTCCTCCTCCAGCTCACGCATAACGGTTTCCAGCTGTCCGGCCCTGCTTCCGATGCGGATCATCTGCAGATCAAAGCCGGAAAACAGACCGGAGGGTTCGATGGAGTCGTAGAAGGCCTTTCCCGATTCCAGCTCCCTTTCGCAGGCTTTGACTCCGGGAAGCACAGAATCGTTGTCCACCAGTGTGGCAGCCATACGGCAGCCCTCGGCCATGTTCATTCCGCAGTGAAGCGTCATTGCCATGACAGAGCAGAAGCGGCGCAGGGCAGAGAGCTTCGCAATGGAGGAATGGTTTTTAATGGAGCGCAGAAGGCGGTGCGACAGGCTGCTTTCCTGGCCGGGCCGGCTGGTAAGCCGGACGACGGCGAAGGCAGCTATGAGCACTGCTGCAAAGACGAGAGCCGCGCCGCTTAAGATACCTCCGAACTGGATAGCCGCCTGGGCGGCGTCCGGTATGGAGGTTCCCAGCTGTTCATAGACACCGGAAAAGATCGGCATCACCCTGGTGAACAGGATAAACAGGATCACAAGGAGCATCACGATCATGATGGCGGGGTAGGTGACGGCACGGCGCAGATTTTCGCCGAGCCGGTATTCCCTCTCATAGAACCGGGACAGATGCTCCATGGTTTCATCCAGAGTACCTGTGCGCTCCCCCAGCACAGTCATCTGGGTTACATAAGCCGGAAAGCAGCCGGCCTCGCTGACGGCCTCGCTGAAGGGAAAACCCATGCGCAGCTTATCGGACATGGCGGTGAGAATTTCCTTCTCGCGGGGCGATGATGCGTCCTCAGCCATGACGGAGAGCCCCTCATAGAGAGGCACTGCCGATTTTAAGAGAATAGAAATTTGCATACAGAAGCCGGACAGAGAAAGTCCGGTAAATGGTACGGATTGTTTCATAGTATGATTCCTCTTCTGGGATCAGTCTCCCTTTTAGTAAGTGAATTTTGCCTGATAGTTTGCCGGATTCGTAATGTAGCTGGTGATGGCTGCGTTGCCCTTTCCGCTGGACGCAAAGGTCGGATCCATGTACCGCCAGTTTACGCCGTCGAAGTAGATAATATTGTCAACCCAGCCCTGTCCGGTTACATACACGCTTACCCATGCATGGTAGGCGCCGCCGGTGTATCCGATCACAAGCTTGGTCGGAATGTCCTGGGAGCGGAGCATGGAGGTCATGACTGCCGCATAGTCGAAGCAGATGCCGGTTTTTGACGCCAGCGTAGAATCCGGTACGGGCAGGTATCCGCTCTGTACAGTTGCAGCCTTCTGGTAGTCGTAGGAAATATTGTCCACCGCATAATTATATATGGCCTGTACCTTTGAGAGCGGATCAGAGATTCCGGCTGTGATGGAGGCCGCTGTGGAGACTACCGCGGAGTCTGCGCGAAAGTTGCAGAACTGGTTGGGATAGAGGAAGGGGGACAGCTCGTCAGCCAGATTCACATTGATGGTCTGACTCATGACCTGGGCGTAGGAGGTTCCCTGAACCTGCTGGAATACCTTGACAGTGTAAGTTCCGCTTCCCTCTGTCAGCGGGAATACCTCATAATTTCCGCTGGCATTCAGATCATAGGTGTAGTCTGTGCCCTTTGTAATTCTTACTTTAATGCGTGATGTGCCGCCGGTATATTTTACCATGACATAGCCCTGAGACGCGTTGGAGGCGTCGATGACAGCGTTTCCGTTTGAGTAGGTGACGGAGCCGGAGGATTCCGGTGTCCTCACCTGGGCAAATACCGGCGTGCAGATTAATGCGGCAGCAGAAAGACCCAGAATCACTGCATTTCTGGTCTTTTTCAGGCCTTTCTGAAGACTGCGGCGCAAAGTTTTTCGAAACATAGATAATCACCTCTCAGTGCATTGATAATATAAAGAAACAAGCTTCTCTTTTTTCATTATATATGGAAGCGGGAGCATTGTCCATGCTGCAGACAGAAAAACAGACATAAAAATATGAAGAGAAAGGCAGCAGAGGCTGTGAGAAAGCAGGCGGTTGCCATATGTTTGAAAGAGGGATGCCGTATTTGTGAATTTATCTGTATGAATTGAAAAAGACAGTGGTTTTGGGTATACTATAACTGCCGAAAATGGCTTCCATGCAGTCAAAATCGTATGGGATCATTAAAGACAGGTCAGGAAGTTGATAAAGGCGGTTTTCAGCCAGCATACTCAGACCGGGTCCCGCTTCATACATGGATTCTGATATCAACACAGGAGAATTTCACAAATGTCACAGGCAGTTAAAGCAAAAAAGAAAACCTGCAGTATGCTCACCGATCATCCGGGAAAGGCCCTTTTACTCTTTGCCTTCCCCATGATTCTGGGCAATCTGTTCCAGCAGTTTTACAATATTATGGACTCCGTTGTGGTGGGGCAGTTTGTCAGTGAAAATGCCCTGGCCTCCGTGGGAGCCTCCTACGCCATAACCAATGTGTTCATCGCCGTGGCCATCGGCGGAGGGACGGGAAGCTCTGTAATCATCTCACAGTTTCTGGGAGCGGGCCAGATTACAAAAATGAAAACAGCCGTCTCCACAACCCTGCTTAACTTTCTCGTTATCAGCGTTTTTCTGGGAGTGTTCGGACTGGCATATAGCGACAAGATTCTGGCGCTGATGAATGTGCCGGGCAATATCTTTGAGGATGCGGCCCTGTATCTGAGCATTTATTTTCTGGGTCTGCCGTTTCTCTTTATGTACAACGTCCAGGCGTCGGTGTTTAACTCTCTCGGAGATTCCAGGACGCCCCTTTGGCTCCTCATCTTCTCCTCGCTGTTAAATATCGTGCTGGATCTGCTGTTTGTCATTCAGTTTGGCATGGCAGTCCGGGGCGTGGCTGTTGCCACTCTGATTGCTCAGGGACTCTCGGCTGTGCTGTCCTTCTGCCTTCTGATGAGAAAGCTCAGAGGCTATGAACACAGGAGAGAGGAATTCCGGTTTTATGACAGGGGAATGATGCTCTCCATGGTAAAGGTGGCGATCCCCTCCATCCTGCAGCAGTCTATTGTGCAGATGGGAATCCTTCTGGTGCAGTCGGTGGTGAACACCTTCGGCTCCTCTGCCATTGCCGGGTACTCGGCAGGAACCAGAATCGAGTCTATCTCCATCGTGCCCATGCTGGCGATTGGAAATGCCATGTCCACCTTTACAGCCCAGAATATAGGGGCCGGGAATGAAAAGCGCGTCAGAGAGGGATACAGAACCTGCTATTTCGCCCTTGCAGCCTTTGCAGCAGCTCTCTGTGTCCTGACCCAGAGCTTCGGAAGCCTGTTTATCTCTGCGTTTCTGGACGCTGAGGTCAGCGAGGAGGCTTTCAGCGTGGCTATGTCCTACGCGGACTTTATCTCGTTTTTCTATATTCTGATCGGGCTGAAGGCCACGACAGACGGCCTTTTAAGGGGAGCAGGGGATGTGACTGTATTTACCGTCTCCAATCTGGCCAACCTGACCATCCGCGTGTTTGTGGCCAGCTTCTTTGCTACCCGCTATGGGCTTGAGTTCGTGTGGTACGCCGTTCCGCTGGGCTGGGCCACAAACTATGCCATATCCTTTGGGTGGTATCTGACAGGCCACTGGAAACGGATCCGGCTGATTGAGGGAGGGGAAAAAAGACCTTACAGGGCCTAAGCTAAGGAGTCTGACCTTCGCTTTCAGCCCTGCCTTCGTCATCCTCTGTCTTTGCTTCCGCTGTTTTGGGCAGGACTTTAGGCGGAACTTCTGCCACAGGAAATGCCACTCTTACCTTAAAGAGATCGCCGTCGATATAGATTTCAAAGCTTCCGCCCTGAAGCTGTGTCAGACTTCTGGCGATAGAGAGTCCCAGGCCGCTCCCCTCCGTAGTCCTTGCCACATCGCCGCGGACAAACCGCTCAGTCAGCTCCTCGGCCTTGATATTCAGAGGGCTGGCAGATATGTTTTTAATGGTAAATACAGCCATGGAGTTCTCCACTGACACATCCGCATAGATCCGGCTTCCCTCCAGAGCATACTTAAAGGCGTTGTTATAGAGGTTTTCCAGAACCCGCCAGAGTCGGCGGCCGTCCGCCTCGATAAAGACACTTCGCTCCGGAGCGGAGGTAATGAGATCCAGCCGTCGGCTTATAAACTTCTCCTCAAATTCTCCGTTCGTCTGATAGATCAGCTCAATGAAATCCAGTCTGCTGATGTCGAGCTTTAAATTTCCCGAGCTGGCCTTGGAGGCCTCCACCAAATCCTCTGTGAGATTTTTCAGGCGGTGGGATTTCTGTTCCAGCACTTCCAGATAGCGCTGAATCTTCTCATCCTGGATGTTTTCCCGCTTGATTAAATCTACATAGTTGATAATGGAGGTTAGGGGTGTCTTGATATCATGGGACACATTTGTAATCAGATCCGCCTTGAGCCGCTCACTTTTTACTTTTTCGGAGAGAGCCGCTTCAAGTCCCTGGCTGACATTGTTCAGGTTTTCCGCTGTCTCCCGTATCTTGCCTGAAAACTGGGAGATATCTACCTGATAGGTGGTTTCTCCTCCAGCCAGATGGCGGATGGCAAGATCCAGCCTGTCTCTGTCGGCAGCCCGCCTGAACATCAGATAGAAGATCCACAGGTTTACACAGAGCCATAAAAACAGGAGCATGCCGATTATGATCTTTAAGGTCAGAGTCAGGATATGCCACTTCAGGTACAGGTAGGAGGCGGTCACCAGAAGCACCGTGTTGGCGATCTGGTAGGCGATAAAGGCAGCTGATAGCTGGCCGGCAAAGGTCTGGCCTGTAAAGAAGACGGAAAGTCTGTCGCCGAGCTTTCGAATCAGGCTGTTTTTCCAGAGTATTCCAGCCTTGCAGCGTCTGAGCAGGCTGAACAGCCCGATGAGGCATACCAGATAGACAATGGCTGTGTAGATCACCTTTTCTCCCACATCCCAGGATTCCTCAGGAAGGGTCAGATGTGCGATTCTCACCAGAGTGTATCTCCCTGCCAGAAGTGAGGCTCCCGCCAGAAGGATGAGAAGGATCAGACCTGTTTCCGTGCTGGTCTGGTCAAAGGGGGAAAGGGTAATGCGGCTGTCTCCATACTCCTGTTTTCCGGACACTGAAAGCAGGTACAGGAGGGAGGCGGCTGCCGTCAGGCCTCCAACCACCATCAGAGCAAAACCCAGAAAGTAGTAATTCTGCATTCTGACATAATGGTTATAATTGTCTGCATAGGGATCTGACACTGGATAGGAGGTGTCAAGGGCAGCCAGCAGATAGTAGGTTTTTGTGTCATAGGGATTGCCTGCCGACAGGGCCGACACAGTGTCCAGATCGATAAAACGGAAGTTTGTGTCATAAAACACAGAGTTGCCCTGAAGACAGGCGTAGCGTCCATAAGTCTTGGCCTGCTCTAACGTCAGTGTACTGTCGTTTGAGAAGGATGTGATACGCTTTGGCTCTGACTCGCTGTCTATGTACTCGATCCTGAAATGCAGGTTGCTGGGACTTTCTATGAGCCGTTTGTAAGTACTGTAGTAACGGTTCAGGGTGTTTATGATTTCAAGGGAAATCTCCTCCAGAGAGCAGTGGCGCATCCCATCTTTCAGAGAGGTGTAATATATATCTGGTTCGCTGGCAGACCAGGCGACATATCCCATGGCGGGCTTCCTGTTTTCGTCCACAGAAACGGGTATGCACTCAAAATCTCCGTTGAGAGAGTACCCCAGAGACTGAAGATACTTGATAATGTCGTTCAGCGAATAGGAGCGGGTGTCATTGGGGCCGAAGGTCATCTCGAGCATCGTTTTTGAGATGTCAATGGAACCTCCTGTGGCAAAAATCTCATTATATTCCATGTATTGGAAAATATCGGCCAGATCGTCATTGAAATACTGGGTAAATTCGTCCGTGTCCTCGTAGACGCTGCTGTGAATCCGGGTGATGCCCACTCCCAGATTGTCGTTCAGGTACATCGTTCCAACGCCTGCAAACATCAGCGCAAGAAAGAGAAGATGGATGACACAGACAATCGTCTTATGGTTTTTTAAATTTAATCTGCGGTTCATCATATCCACCTACTGCTTTTCAATCTTATATCCTACGCCCCAGACAACCTTAAGATAGCGGGGCTCTCTGGGATTAATCTCGATTTTTTCACGGATGTGACGGATGTGCACAGCCACGGTATTGTCTGCTCCGATGGCCTCCTCGTTCCAGATTTCCTCGTAGATCTGATCAATCGAGAATACCTTTCCTGCATTTTTTACGAGAAGGAGGAGAATGTTATACTCGATAGGCGTCAGCTTGATCAGCTCGCCGTCCACCAGAACCTCCTTGTTCTCATCATTGATCTGAAGGCCGCCGCACTTATATACGCGGCTGTCGGACTGGGTATTCATATTTCCCAGCTGCGTGTAGCGGCGAAGCTGGGATTTGACGCGGGCTACCAGCTCGAGGGGGTTGAAGGGCTTGGTAATGTAGTCATCCGCCCCGATATTCAGTCCCAGGATCTTGTCAGGATCCTCTGACTTGGCGGACAGAATGATAATCGGTATACTGCTGGTTTCCCTCACTTTGAGCGTGGTTCTGATTCCGTCAAGGCCGGGCATCATCACGTCCACAATCATGAGGTTCACCTCATGTGTTTTGAGAAGCTCCAGAGCCTCCAGACCGTCATAGGCCTTGATCACCTCAAAGCCCTCTCCGGTCAGATAAATATCTATAGCCTCGACAATCTGTCTGTCGTCATCGCATACCAGGATTTTCTGCATTATGTAAACCTCCTTTTGAATGATAGTACTATGGTTCTTATGATTTCTTATTATACATTTTCCTGCCTCAAAAAGGTACTGGTTTTTTTCGTTCTGATAAAAATGACAGAGGGCTGCCGTTTCCATATTTATATGGGGGAAGGTTCAGCCTGCTCAGCCTGCGCCTGCCTGAGCAGGTTATCCCCGGAACTTTTGCATTTCAGAGAGGTACTTTGCCGTATAAATCAGACAGAAAGCCTGCAGGTCTTAGAAAAGACGGGACAGAAAATCAGAAGGAGGGCAGAAAGGTCTGGGAAATGCAGTCTGAAAAGCCTGTTTTTCAGGGGCGGATTATGCGGAAAGTTCTTCTTGACAAACAAACGGCCATAGAATACACTAGCAATAGTTTGAATATCAAACAATCTGTCGGGAAGGCCCGGACATGTCTGAAAACGGAGGCCTCGTTTGGCTTTCAGGCAGGGGGGTGTCTGCCCAGGCGGACAGGTGTATGTTATTGTAAAATAAAAAATCAATATGACAGCCAGACAGGCGCTTGGCGGCGGAGGCTGTCATAAGCAGACAGAAAAGCGGGAATCAGACATGACTACAAGAATCATCGGAATCGGCTCATATGTGCCGGATACAGTTGTTACAAATAAGGATCTCATGGAATTTTTGGATACGGATGACGCGTGGATCCGTGAGAGAACGGGAATCTGTGAGAGGAGAGTGTCAAAGGAGATGGGAACCTGCGCTCTGGCGGTGGAGGCGGCTAAGAGAGCAGTTTCTGATGCGGGGATTGACCCGAAGGAGATCGACCTGATTGTGCTTGCCACCTCATCCGGAGACCGTGCATTCCCGGCGGCGGCCATGGATGTACAGGCAGCCATCGGAGCGGTAAACGCTGTAGGCTTTGACATTACGGCAGCCTGCTCAGGATTTATCTTCGGCCTGCACATTGCCCACAGCTTTTTTATGTCCGGAATCTATAAGACCGCTCTGATCGTAGGTGCGGAAGCCTTAAGCAAGGTGGTGGACTGGACAGACCGGGGAACCTGCATCCTTTTTGGCGACGGAGCAGGGGCAGCGGTTGTGAGGGCCTCAGAGGACGGCGGAATCATAAAAACACTGATGGGAAGCGACGGAACGAAGGGATGGACGCTGGAGTGCCAGGCCAGAAATCTCGGAAACTGCCTGAACGGAGTCAAGCCGGAGCTGGGCTTTATGAAAATGGACGGGAAGGAAGTTTTCAAATTCGCAGTCCGCAAGGTGCCTGAGATTGTGGAGGATATTCTGAAAGAGGCGGAAATGACGCCGGAGGAAATCAAATACTTCGTTCTTCACCAGGCCAACTACAGGATTCTGGAGGCAGCCTCCAGACGGCTTAAAATACCCATGGAAAAGATTCCTGTAAATATTGACCGCTACGGAAACACATCCGCGGCTTCTATTCCGATTCTTCTCGACGAGATGAAGCAGGAAGGGAAGCTTAAGCGGGGAGATAAACTGGTACTTGCCGGCTTCGGCTCCGGCATGACCTGGGGGGCCACCCTTTTAGAGTGGTAAAGCAGGAAGAAGCACGGCTGCGGATAGGGCGCGTCCGCGTCATTTTTCCCTTGCAAGTTCCTGAAAATCAAATATAATAAAAGAAATGAATGCTGTGGGGGAGGAACCCTGTAACGGCTTTCAGAAATTAAATTCAAAAACTAAAACTTAAAGGTAAAGGAGAATGAATTATGTTAGAAAAAATGAAAGAGATCATCGCAGAGCAGTTAAGCGTGGATGCAGATTCCATCACAGAGGCTTCCTCCTTCAAGGATGATCTGGGAGCAGATTCTCTGGATTTATTCGAGCTGGTTATGGCACTTGAGGATGAGTATTCTGTAGAGATCCCGGCTGAGGACTTACAGAACCTCTTAACAGTAGGCGATGTAATGAACTATTTAAAAGAAAAAGGTGTTGAAGCATAATGAAGACCAGAGTCACTGAACTTTTAGGGATTGAATGTCCGATCATCCAGGGCGGTATGGCCTGGGTGGCCGAGCATCATCTGGCTGCAGCTGTTTCTGAGGCCGGCGGTCTGGGTCTCATCGGCGGGGCGAATGCTCCGGGAGAAGTAGTCCGCGATGAAATCAGAAAGGCCAGAGAGCTGACAAAGAAGCCGTTCGGCGTAAACGTCATGCTCATGAGCCCTCATGCTGACGACGTGGCAAAGGTAGTCGTTGAGGAGGGCGTGAAGGTAGTCACAACAGGAGCCGGAAACCCTGGAAAATATATGGAGATGTGGAAGAACGCCGGAATTAAGGTAATCCCGGTAGTGGCCTCCGTCGCTTTGGCAAGGATGATGGAGAAAGGCGGAGCTGACGCCGTTATCGCAGAGGGCACAGAGTCCGGCGGACATATCGGTGAAGCTACGACCATGACGCTCGTTCCGCAGGTAGTGGATGCGGTATCCATACCTGTTATCGCAGCAGGCGGAATCGGGGACGGCCGCGGAATTGCAGCCGCCTTTATGCTGGGAGCTGAGGCAGTCCAGATGGGAACACGCTTTGTAGTGGCGAAGGAGTCCATTGTACATCCCAATTACAAGGAAAAGATTATCAAGGCGAAGGACATAGATTCCACAGTAACAGGCAGGACCCACGGCCATCCGGTCAGATGTCTGAGAAACCAGATGACCAGAGAGTATATCAAGATGGAGCAGGAGGGCAAGTCCTTCGAAGAGCTTGAGTATCTGACGCTGGGAACCCTCAGAAAGGCCGTTATGGATGGAGACACATCAAACGGAACTGTTATGGCAGGCCAGATTGCAGGTATGGTCAAAAAAGAACAGACCTGCAAGGAAATGATGGACGAGATGATGGCAGAGGCAGGTAAGCTTCTGCACTGGTAATCCATAAAAAGGCGGCGCAAAAACGCCGCAGAAGACAGACCTGGCAGAAAAGCAGGTGCGGCATAGCTTCGCCATCCGGCTCTGTCAGATAATAGGAAACAGCGGCCCGTGTGCACAGGAAGACGGCAGGCGGGCCGTTTCCATAGGAAGAAAAAGGAGTAGCGCTATGAGCAAGATTGCATTTATTTTTCCAGGCCAGGGTGCGCAGGTGTGCGGCATGGGGCAGGATTTCTATGAGCAGACAGAGACAGGAAAGCAGGTATTCGACACTGCAACTGAAATTCTAGGCTTTTCCATGCCTGAGCTCTGCTTTGAGAAAAACGACAGGCTGGACATAACAGAGTACACACAGCCGGCCATGGTGACAGCGAGCCTTGCTATGATGAAGGTTCTCATGGAGCGTACAGGGATAAAGCCTGATGCGGCCGCAGGACTGAGTCTGGGAGAGTATCCGGCAATGGCTGCTGCTGGCGTGATGTCTGTGGAGGATGCGATTCGCACCGTAAGACAGAGGGGAATCCTGATGCAGGAGGCGGTTCCGGCGGGAATCGGAGCCATGGCCGCTGTCCTTGCGATGGATGCAGAGGAAATTGAACGGGTGATCGAGCCAATTGAAGGGGTGCAGATTGCCAACTATAACTGCCCGGGACAGATCGTTATCTCTGGAAAGAAGGAGGCGGTCGACGAGGCGGCAGAGAAGCTTAAGGAAGCGGGAGCAAAGAGGGTGATCCCGTTAAATGTCAGCGGCCCGTTCCACTCCAGAATGCTCACAGAGGCAGGAGAGAAGCTGGGAAAAGTGCTTGACACAGTTGAAATTCACGAGCCTGTGATTCCGTATGCGGCCAATGTGACGGCTGAGTATGTGACAAAGGCAGAGGATGTAAAACCGCTTCTGGTGAAGCAGGTATCCTCCTCCGTGCGGTGGGAGCAGACCATGAGAATGATGCTTCAGGACGGCGTGGATACATTTATTGAGATCGGGCCTGGCAAGACACTGGCCGGATTTATGAAGAAGATAGATAGAAACGTTCGCGTGATCAATATAGAGAAACTGGAAGATATTGAGAAAGTAAGGGAGCTGTAGAGGCTTCCTGGAAAGAAAGCCGGCCAGAGAGGGGCGGCCGGCTCTCTGTACTCTCAGGCAAACCGGAAGCGATTCCGAGGAAAGGTTGTAAAAATATGTTATTGGAAGGCAAAATTGCACTGGTAACCGGAGCGAGCCGCGGAATTGGCCGTCAGATCGCCCTGACACTGGCCAAAGAGGGCGCTGTTGTTATCGTAAACTACAACGGATCTGCGGCGAAGGCGGAGGAAGTGGTGAAAGAGATCACAGAGGCAGGCGGTACCGCTGAGGCTGTTCAGTGCAGCGTCTCCGACTACGCAAAGACTGAAGAAATGATGAAGGATCTCATCGCCAGATATAAGAGAATTGATATTCTGGTGAATAATGCCGGTATCACAAAGGATAATCTGCTCATGAAGATGAGTGAGGAGGAGTACGATGCTGTTTTAGACACCAATTTAAAGGGAACCTTTAACTGCATCAAGCATGTCTCCAGACAGATGCTGAAGCAGAAGGGAGGCCGCATCATTAATATCTCCTCCGTATCAGGCGTGATGGGAAATGCGGGACAGGCCAATTACTGTGCATCCAAGGCAGGAGTGATTGGGCTTACAAAGTCCGTGGCCAGAGAGCTTGGAAGCCGCGGTATCACGGTAAATGCGATCGCGCCGGGATTCATTGACACAGAGATGACAGCCGTTCTTCCTGAGGATGTGAAGAAGTCCATGGGAGAGCAGATTCCGATGAAGAAGTTTGGAAAAACGGAGGATGTAGCAAATCTTGCCGCCTTCCTGGCTTCCGATCTGGCAGGCTACATTACAGGACAGATTATAGGCGTGGACGGCGGAATGGCCATGTAGGCCTTAACGTGCGGACAGCTGAAGAATTTCAAAGAGTTCAGGAGGGAATATATGGCAAATAGAGTAGTAATTACCGGCATGGGTGCAATTACCCCAGTCGGAAATGATGTGGAGACATTCTGGAATTCCCTGAAGGAAAAAAAGACAGGATTCGGGGAGATTACATATTTTGATACAGCAGATTTCAAGGTGAAGCTGGCTGCCCAGGTAAAGGATTTTGACCCAAAGAATTACATGGATGCAAAGACTGCGAGAAGAATGGAGCCGTTTTCCCAGTTCGCAGTGGCAGCAGCCTCTCAGGCCCTTGCACAGTCAGGTCTCGATATGGAAAAGGAGGATCCCTTCCGCGTAGGTGTCAGCATCGGTTCCGGAATCGGAAGCCTTCAGTCTGTGGAGAGAGAGTACAAAAAGCTCCTTGAGAAAGGGCCTAACCGCGTAAACCCTCTTCTCGTGCCCATGATGATCTGCAATATGGCTGCAGGAAACGTGTCCATCCAGTACGGACTTAAGGGAAAGTGCATCAACGTGGTGACTGCCTGTGCTACAGGAACCCACTCCATCGGTGAGGCCTTCCGCTCCATCCAGTGCGGCGAGGCAGAGGTAATGCTGGCAGGCGGAACCGAATCAAGCATCACCCCAATCGGTGTCGCAGGCTTTACGGCTCTTACAGCCCTCTCTACCAACCCGGATCCGGCCACCTGCTCCCGTCCTTTTGACAGGGACAGAGACGGCTTTGTTATGGGCGAGGGCGCAGGCGTTGTCGTGCTGGAGTCCTTAGAGCATGCATTAAACAGAGGGGCTACTATTCTGGCTGAGATCGTCGGATACGGCGCAACCAGCGATGCATACCATATTACCTCCCCGGCAGAGGACGGAAGCGGAGCCGCAAAGGCTATGGAGTACGCTATCAGGGATGCGGGGATCACACCGGAGCAGATCGACTATGTAAATGCTCACGGAACCAGCACCCACCACAACGATCTCTTCGAGACAAAGGCTATCAAGCTGGCTCTGGGAGATCACGCTTACAAGGTAAAGATCAATTCCACCAAATCCATGGTCGGCCATTTGCTGGGAGCGGCAGGCGGAGTGGAGTTCATCACCTGTGTGAAGTCTGTCATGGAGGATTATGTGCACGCCACAGCAGGGCTTGCTGAGTCAGAGCCTGAGTGCGATCTGGATTACACGAAGGGCGAGGGAGTCCACACAACTGTAAATTATGCCATTTCCAATTCCCTGGGCTTCGGCGGACACAACGCAAGCCTTGTGGTAAAGAAGTATGAGGCTTAATGCCGGAGGAGGACAGACATGGATATTAAGGATATTGTGACACTGATTGAGGCTGTCTCCAAAAATAATCTTACCAGCCTTGTGATCGAGGAGAACGGGACAAAACTGTCCCTAAAGAGAGAGAAGGAGAGGGAGATTGTGACGGCTGTTCCGCCTGTGGCAGCTCCGGCTGTCTCCGCTATGGGACTTGCCCCGGGCCTTGCAGGAGCGGGAGTGACAGGGCTCCCCGTGACCCCGGAGGCTTCTCTGGCCGGTTCAGTTTCCGCACAGGCGGCTGAGACAAAGGAGGATATCCCGTCCGGCAATGTGGTAAAGTCTCCGCTTGTAGGAACTTTCTATTCAGCTCCTGCGCCGGACGCCGACAGCTTTGTGAAGGTAGGCGATACGGTGAAAAAGGGCCAGGTGCTTGGAATCATCGAGGCCATGAAGCTGATGAATGAGATCGAGAGTGAGTATGACGGCGTGGTGGAGGCCATCCTTGTAAACAACGAGGAGGTTGTGGAGTACGGCCAGCCGTTATTCAGAATTAAATAGCAGGACGCTGCAGATTTTATAGCGGCGTAAGGCAAATAAAAAAGACAGGGGTACCGAATATGTTAGGAATCAAGGAGATTCAGGAAATTATTCCCCACAGGCATCCATTTCTCCTTATCGATTGTATCGAGGAGATAAGGCCGGGCGAGGGAGCCACGGGCTATAAGTCAGTGACTTACAATGAGCCGTTTTTTGCAGGCCATTTTCCGCAGGAGCCGGTTATGCCGGGAGTCCTGATTGTGGAGGCTCTGGCTCAGGTGGGCGCAGTGGCGATTCTGAGCGAGGAGGAGAACAGAGGCAAAGTTGCCTACTTTGGAGGAATCAACAGCGCCAAGTTCAGAAAAAAGGTAGTTCCGGGGGACAGACTGAAGTTGGAATGCCAGATTATCAAGAGAAAGGGGCCGGTTGGAATTGGAAGTGCGACAGCATCTGTGGACGGCAAAGTGGCAGTTTCCGCCGAGCTCACGTTTATGATTGGATAGGTGACGCTTTTGTTTAACAAGATTTTGATTGCAAACCGCGGCGAGATCGCGGTCAGGATTATCCGCGCCTGCCGGGAGATGGGGATCAAGACGGTGGCTGTCTACTCCGAGGCAGACAGGGACAGCCTCCACACACTGCTCGCCGACGAGGCTGTCTGTATCGGGCCGGCCCCGTCCAGCGAGAGCTATCTGGATATGGAGCGCATTATCTCCGCCACAGTGGCCATGAGGGCGGACGCCATTCATCCGGGCTTCGGGTTCCTTTCTGAGAACGCCCGCTTCGCAGATCTGTGCGAGAAATGCAATATCCGCTTTATCGGACCCTCCGCTGACATCATTCACCGGATGGGAAACAAATCAGAAGCCAGAAAGACCATGATCGAGGCCGGAGTTCCCGTTGTTCCTGGAAGCAAGGAACCGGTATATTCACCGGAGGAGGCCTTAAAGATGGCGAAGGCTATCGGCTTTCCCGTTATGATCAAGGCATCTTCAGGCGGCGGAGGAAAGGGAATGAGAGTTTCCAGAAGCGCGGAGGATTTTGAGGCCAATTTTAACCAGGCGCAGATGGAATCAGTCAAGGGCTTTTCCGATGACACCATGTATATTGAAAAATATATTGAGCAGCCAAGACATATTGAGTTTCAGATCCTTGCGGACGAGTATGGGAATGTGGTACACCTTGGAGAGCGCGACTGCTCCATCCAGAGACGCCATCAGAAGGTCCTCGAGGAGGCTCCGTCGGAGGCTATTTCCCCTGAGCTTCGCAAAGCTATGGGAGAGACAGCGGTGAAGGCAGCCAGGGCAGTGGGCTATGTAAATGCGGGAACCATCGAGTTTCTGTTAGACAAACACAAGCAGTTCTACTTTATGGAGATGAATACGCGTATTCAGGTGGAGCATCCGGTGACAGAGGCTGTCACAGATCTGGATCTGATTAAAGAGCAGATTAAGATCGCAGCTGGAGAACCCCTTGGCTTTACCCAGGACGATGTGGTGATCCGCGGCCATGCTATTGAGTGCAGGATCAATGCGGAGAACCCGGAGAAGAACTTTATGCCGTGTCCGGGAACCATCACGGAGGTGCATCTGCCGGGAGGCCGGGGAGTCAGGATAGACACCCATATTTACGCCGGTTATCAGGTTCCGCCGAACTATGATTCCATGCTGCTAAAGCTCATTGTCTATGACAGAGACAGACAGGCCGCTATAGCTAAGATGAGGAGCGCTCTGGGAGAGCTTGTTATCGAGGGAATTGACACAAACATTGATTTCCAGTATGAAATCTTAAACAATGAGGCCTATCAGGAGGGACAGATCGACACGGATTTCATTCCGAAGGAGTTTCCGTCCTACTGCAAATAGAGTGATGTCTTAGACCTCTGGCATCAGTCTGGGCGGACAGGTCAGGTATCGGCAGTCCGAAAGGGAATATCCGGGGAAAGGGAGAGTGTTATATGCTGAAAGATATGTTTAAAAAGACATATACCTTGATAGATACGAAATACAAAAAGGCTTCTGAGGAAAAGGAGGAGGCTGTCTACGAGGGACAGCCGAATATTCCTCAGGGACTCTGGCGCAAATGCAATAAGTGCGGCCGGCCCATCTATACAGAGGATGTGAAAAACAATTTCTACATCTGCCCTAAGTGTGACGGCTACTTCCGCGTCCATGCCTACAGAAGAATCGAGATGACGATAGACAGCGGTTCCTTTGAGGAGTGGGACAGGGAGATGGAGTTTGTAAACCCCTTAAATTTCCCGGGATATGAGAAGAAGGTCCAGGCTGTCAGGGAAAAGACGAACCTGAACGAGGCGGTCGTCACAGGACGGGGAACCATTCATGGTCAGAAAACAGTGATCGCCGTCTGCGATTCCCGCTTCATTATGAGCAGCATGAGCCACAATGTAGGAGAGAAGATTGCGAGAGCTGTGGAGAGGGCTACGGCTCTCCGCCTTCCGGTGATTATCTTTGCCTGTTCAGGAGGAGCCAGGATGCAGGAGGGGCTTGTGTCCCTGATGCAGATGGAAAAGACCTCTGCGGCAATAAAACGCCACAGTGACGCCGGCCTTCTCTACATCAGCGTGCTCACAGAGCCCACGACAGGCGGCGTGACAGCCAGCTTTGCCATGCTGGGCGACATCATTATTGCTGAACCGAAGGCGCTTATCGGATTTGCGGGACAGCGGGTGATTGAGCAGACAATCCGGCAGAAGCTGCCTGAGGGCTTCCAGAGGGCGGAATTCCAGATGGAGCACGGCTTTGTGGATCTGATCGTGGAGCGTCCTGAGATGAAGGATACCCTTTCCTCCATCCTCCGCATCCATGCCAACAGAAATGAGTGGAATTATAAGGGCGAGGGCCGGAGAAAGCAGGAGTCAGAAAAGGCTCAGGAAAGCGGCAGCGCGAGGAAGATCCAGGGTTCTGCAGAGGGAGAGAAAGGAACTGGAAGCCTGTCAGAGCAGGAGCTTTTAGCTGCCCTGGAGAAATCCTTTGACAGAAAGAGCGCAGTGATTAAGCGCACGCCGGAAAAGGAGCTGCAGGAGATTGCAAACCGCCAGTTAAGTGCATGGGATACGGTGCTTATATCAAGAAGTGAGGACAGGCTGATCTCCAGTGACTACATCGAAGAGCTGTTTGACGGCTTCATCGAGCTTCACGGCGACCGCTATTTCGGAGACGACGGCGCGATTATCGGCGGAATTGCCACCTGGCACGGAATGCCGGTGACGGTGATTGCTCAGGAGAAGGGGAAGAGCACAAAGGAGAACTTAAAGAGGAATTTCGGAATGCCGAATCCCGAGGGTTACAGAAAGGCCCTGCGCCTGATGAAGCAGGCTGAGAAGTTCGGCCGCCCGATTATCTGCTTTGTGGATACTCCGGGAGCTTTTCCGGGAATTGAGGCCGAGGAGAGAGGACAGGGTGAGGCGATTGCCAGAAGCCTGTTTGAGGCATCCAACCTGACTGTGCCGGTACTTGCCATTGTCGTAGGCGAGGGAGGAAGCGGCGGCGCCCTTGCCATGGCTGTGGGAAATGAGGTCTGGATGATGGAGAATGCTGTTTACTCAGTACTCTCACCTGAGGGCTTTGCGGCAATTCTCTGGAAGGATGGGAAGAAGGCCAGCGAAGCAGCCAAGGTCATGAAGATGACGGCAAAGGATCTTTATGAGCTGGGACTGATTGAGTGCATTATCCCTGAGCCTGAGCCTGCTACCAAGGCCAACAAAGAAGAAATCTGCCGTGAGCTGGACTGGAAGCTGGAGGAATTCTTCCTGCGTTTCAGGGATATGACGCGGGCGGAAGCAGTCAGCCAGAGATACGACAGGTTCCGCGCGTTTTAGAGAACCAGAAATAAAATTTAGGAGAACGAGGATGGATAGATTTAAACCGCTGAAAATAGGGAATCTGACGGCTAAGCTCCCTGTTATTCAGGGGGGCATGGGGGTTGGAATCAGCCTTTCATCCCTGGCAGGAGCTGTGGCTAAGGAGGGGGGAATCGGCCTCATCTCAACCGCACAGATCGGCTTTCGGGAGCCGGATTTTTACCGCAATGCCCAGGAGGCAAATCTGAGGGCCATGGAGAGCGAACTGAAAAAGGCCAGAGCTATTGCCCTTGAAGGCATCATCGGCTTTAATATCATGGTTGCCACCAAGAATTATGTTGAGTACGTGAAGACTGCCGTGAAAATCGGCGCGGATCTCATTGTTTCGGGGGCCGGTCTTCCTGTGGATCTGCCTGAATATGTGAAGGGAAGCGCCACTAAAATTGCACCGATCGTGTCCACGGTCAAGGCTGCCAAGGTTATCTGCAAGATGTGGGACAGAAACTATAAGACGGCTCCGGATCTGGTAGTGGTTGAGGGACCTCTGGCAGGCGGTCATCTGGGCTTTTCCAGGGAGCAGCTGGCAGAGCTCGAGGCGGACACGGAGGAGGTATCGAAAACCTACCATAAAGCGGAGTACGAGGAAGAGGTGAAGGGCATTATCGCCCTGGTAAAGCAGTACGCTGACAAGTATGGGAAGGAGATCCCGGTAGTGGCTGCCGGAGGTGTGTACACGCACGAGGATGTGCGCCACTGCATCGAGGATCTGGGAGCCGACGGCGTCCAGGTGGGAACCAGGTTTGTGACTACAGAGGAGTGCGACGCGCCTCTTGTCTACAAGCAGGCATATATCAACGCAAAGGAAGAGGATATTGTGATCACCAAAAGCCCGGTGGGAATGCCGGGAAGGGCCATCATGAATCCGTTTCTCAGAAAGATGATGACCGAGGGGGAGAAGGTCACCAGGTGCTTCCGCTGCCTGGAACACTGCGATCCGGCCACTACCCCGTACTGCATTACCCAGGCGCTGATCAATGCGGCCCAGGGAGATGAGGAGCATGCTCTCCTGTTCTGCGGAAGCAATGCATACCGGGCTGAGCGAATCGAGAAAGTCCCAGACGTGATGAGGGAGCTCTGCTTCGGAGAGTAAGGATCGAGAAGACGGAATGGAAAAAGGGCATAAATCCCGCTCTTCTGGCATACAGTTTGCCAGAAGGGTGGGATTTTTTTGCTGAATTACGTCTGGGCTGTGATGATGGCTGTGGGAATTTTGTGGGGAGCACTTCACGGAAGGCTCCCGGAGGTCACAAATGGTGCGCTGGAGGCAGCGGGGGAGGCGGTAACCCTGGGAATTACCATGCTCGGCGTCATGTCCTTCTGGACAGGAATTCTGGAAATCGGCCAGAAGGCAGGTCTGATCGAGGCCCTGGCAGGGAAAATGTATCCGGTTCTGCGCTTTCTGTTCCCGAAGATTCCAAAGGGCCATCCTGCTCTGGAATCTATCTCCGCCAATATGATTGCCAACATGCTGGGCCTGGGATGGGCGGCGACACCGGCCGGCCTGAAGGCCATGGGGGAACTTGAACAGCTGGAGGAGGAGAGGAGGGAGAGGCGACTGGAAAAAGACTGCCATCCCGTTTTAAGGGGAACGGCCAGCAATGAGATGTGTACCTTCCTGATTATCAATATCTCCTCCCTTCAGCTCATCCCCATCAATATGATTGCCTACCGGGCACAGTACGGCTCTGCAAATCCGGCTGCTGTCACGGGCCCTGCACTTCTGGCTACGGGGGTGAGCACACTTGCAGCTGTGCTGTTCTGCACAGTCATGAACCGGAGAGGGAAAAAAGAGAGGTAAAGTGTGCCGGAAATTTCTTCTTCGGGGTACCGAAACAGCGGAAAATAAGCTATAATAGACAGATATGAGGGGCTTTAAAAGCCGAGGAAAAAGGTGTCTGAAAGAGGACAAAACCAGAAAGGCACCAGTCAGACAGGCTTCAGAAGCATGAAAGACGGTATGGTAAAGCGGCATGAAAGAACGAATAAGAGAGGGGATTTTACTATGGCATTTGAACTGAAAAAGTACACGGCACCTGATTTTACCGAGGAGAAGTTTGTGAAGGCTCCGGACGCTCTGATGGCACCGGCGCCGAAGGACAAGGTGGCACCGGAGAATTATCATGCTACTACGATTTTTCCGGAGTATTTCAAGGTTGGAGGCCAGTGGCTTCTGGCAAAGGAGAGCCGGATGGACTGTGTGGCTGTCTATGAGAACGGGGAGATCTCTGTGAGGGAGTTCAGGACCCTGAAGAAGGGGGACCTTGTCATCGTCGGGAGAACGGAGGATGCCCAGGAGGGAATCTTTGTGTGGACCCATGGCTTTGATGAGCCTTCTGCAGGAAGCGGGGAGGCATTTGCCTTCCGCCAGGGACGTTCCAGGGAGACGGCATTCTCCAAGGATTACGACCAGATTTATGAGCTCTTAAAGCATGAGCGGGAAAACGGATATGTGGTCTGGGTGATGGGGCCGGCCTGTGCCTTTGACTCCGATTCCAGGGAGGCTTTCTCCAAGCTGGTTATGAACGGATATGTGGACGCTCTGCTTGCGGGAAATGCCCTGGCAACCCATGATCTGGAGGGGGCCTATTTAAAGACTGCTCTGGGACAGGATATATATACCCAGGAGAGCTTTGCAGGGGGCCATTACAATCACATTGATACAATCAACAGGGTGCGCTTCCACGGCTCGATCCCGGAGTTTATCGAGAAGGAGCACATTGACAACGGGATTATCTACAGCTGTGTGAAAAAGGGAGTGCCTTTTGTGCTGACAGGTTCCATCCGCGATGACGGGCCTCTCCCGGAGGTCTATGCAGACGTGTACGAGGGACAGTCGGCCATGAGAGAGTGCGTAAAAAAGGCCACTACTGTGATCTGTATGGCTACCACCCTGCACTCCATCGCCACGGGAAATATGACCCCGTCCTTCCGCGTGCTGGCCGACGGAACCGTGCGTCAGGTATATTTTTACAGCGTGGATGTTTCCGAGTTCGCCGTCAACAAGCTGGGCGATCGGGGCAGCCTTTCCGCAAAGAGTATTGTAACGAATGTGCAGGATTTTGTGGTGAATGTGAGCAAGGGCCTTGGTCTGTAGGCCCTTGCTTCTGCACTTTTTCTTTCAGGCTATTTAAGCCTGGCCTCCCACTCAGCCTCTTTAAAGCCGACGAGCACAAAGTCTTCGGATATAATCAGAGGGCGTTTTACGAGCATTCCATCGGTGGCGAGCAGCTCATACTGCTCATCCTCACTCATGGAAGGGAGCTTGTCCTTTAACGCCATGGACTTGTAGAGAAGGCCGCTGGTATTGAAGAACTTTTTGAGGGGGAGGCCGCTTATCTTATGCCATTTTCTGAGCTCCTCTGCTGTCGGGTTGTTTTCCTTGATATGGCGATCCTCATAGGAAACGCCGGCGTCATCCAGCCATTTCTTAGCTTTCTGACAGGTAGTGCATTTCGGATATTCAATAAAAAGTACGCTCATGGATTTTCCTCCTGAAATTAATTTTTCTGAATGCTTTTGTTATACCATATCCTTCGGATATGGCAGCCTCCGGCGGAATTCAGCGCCCGGCTTTCAGCAGTGAATGCTGAAACCGGAATGCGCAGATATAATGCCCGCCCTGCGGTCATTATATCATATCCTTCGGATATATATCTCTCCGAGGGATGCGCACTCGCCGCAGGAGTGTTTTGGCTCCCTTCGGGCGCCAGCGGCTCAGCGCAGATATAATGCCCGTTCTGCGGTCATTATATCATAGAATATCAAGAAACGTATGGAAAATTATTGCCGAGTCTGAGACAGGCGGCAGACAGTCTGAAAAAAGGCCTCCCTGGACTGTGGCGCTTCATAAATCAGGATCAGAACGGTTTAGATTTTAGAAAGACAGTTTATAAAAATTTCCTGATTTTGCAAGGAGTAATTCACAGTCAGGACACAAACTCCCCGTATAATACTTAACATGAAAAGGAAATCACCCTTTTCATAAATCATGAAACTAGGAATTTACCGGTACCTTCTGGCATAGAATGACAGAAAGGGCAATAGAGCGGGGATTAGCCATGAAGGCAGTTCTTTACCTGTCAGACTTTCTGGTACCGGTGATTCTGTTTTACATAATCGGCTTTGGACTCATTTCCAGGCGCCCTGTGTTTGACGACTTCACGAGAGGGGCAAAGGAGGGGATGAGGACGGTTGCCGGAATACTGCCCACCCTGATCGGCCTTATGACAGCTGTGGGTGTCCTGAGAGCATCTGGATTCCTGGAGTTTCTTTCAGAAATATTGAAAGCTCCAGCAGGATTTCTCCGAATTCCTGGAGAAATAGTCCCCGTAATCCTGGTACGCCTCGTGTCCAGTTCAGCGGCCACCGGGTTTCTTCTCGATATTTTCAGGACATACGGACCGGATTCTCTGTTGGGAATGACAGTTTCTATTATGGAGAGCTGTACAGAGACCGTGTTCTATACCATGAGTGTGTATTTTATGGCAGTGAAGGTGACAAAGACAAGATGGACCCTGGCCGGAGCTCTGATTTCCACGGCTGCGGGAATTGCAGCCAGCGTGGTCATAGCGGGAGCTATTGTCTGAGAAAAAAGAAGGAAAGCCAGGGCGAAGGAGGCGGGCAGGGAGGCTCAGGACAGCCTTTGCCAGCAAAGGCTGCGAGGACTTCAGGTACAAAAGTTGTAAGAATTTTGTTGACTGCTAACAGTTGCCGGGATGGATTGTTTATTGTATAATCAGTGGGGAAATTTTGTTTTGGTCAGATGAGGGGAACACTGTGGACAATTACGATACATTCAATGAGGTACTGGTAAGGCTGTTCCGCGATATTATGGATATTGAGCAGAAGGCCATTATAACGCCGGAATTCCGGGATATCACAAGCAATGACATGCACGTAATTGAAGCGATAGGAATCGGGGTACCTAAAAACATGTCCGCGATTGCCAGGGAACTTTCGGTCACAGTGGGGACACTCACGATTGCCATGAACAGCCTTGTGAAGAAAGGCTACGTGGAGCGCACCAGAGGAAAAGAGGACAGGAGGGTGGTCTATATCTCCCTGTCGGATAAAGGGCGCAGAGCCTTTGAGCACCATGCAGAATTTCACAGAAGGATGATTGACAGTATAAAAGAAGAGCTGTCCGGCGAGGAGCTCCAGATCCTTTACCGGGCTCTCACGAAGCTGAACAAATGGTTCAGAGAGTTTACTGTCTGAAGAACAGAGAACTGAAAAAAAGACCCGCATGACAGCCGATCTGAAGAGAAATGGAAGCTGCCTGCGGATTGGAAAAACTTTGCCGTGCCTTGGGGGTTTGGCCGGGGTGCTGACAAAGAATAATCAGATGAGGAGGAAATGCAATTATGAAAAAAATGATGCTTGGTTTTATGGGAGTCGTGATGTCTGTTTCTCTGGCAGCCTGCTCCCCGACAGATGTATCCAGCCAGACAGATGCCCAGGCAGGAGGACAGACGGTGGAGGCTTCCATCGAGCAGACAGAGAGAGAGGTTGTGGAGAAGCTCCCTGACGCAGATGCAGCACCCATGGCTCAGGTCAGCATATTCACCATCAAGGAGGATGGGACAGGTCTTGAGCAGAAGATGGATGCCATCGATTCCGATGAAGAGGAGACAGTGGACGCCCAGCTTCTGGCTGACAAGATGGCAGAGTACGGAATTCTCGAAGAGGGGACAAAGGTGTTAAACTTCTCCCAGGACGGAGATGTGATTACAGTGGATCTCAGCGGTATGCCAAACCAGGACGATGTGCTGGAGCAGACAGCCGTAGCAAACACGTTCATCCAAAACTATGAGGCTCAGACGCTGAATCTGTCCGTAAACGGCGAGAGTGTCGGCCCAGGCAGCTTTGAGTTCAACCGCTCCTACAAAAATATGAGCGGAGAGAATGCCCAGGCAGCAGCAGCTTCCAGTGAGGACACAGGTGCAGATGAGACTGAGGCAAATGGAGGACCGGCATCTGAGGCTTCGGAGGAAACAGCAGCTGCTGAATAAGAAGCGGGCTTAAGTTCCAGCCAGGAAACAGAATAACAGACTAGAAAGGGGCTGTCGGAAATAGATAGCCCCTTCTATTCTGTTGTGGAGGCTGTAAAATATTCTGTGTCTATGGGAATGAAACCTTCCAGATAAGAATTCGATA